>JAOZOH010000237.1 GCA_029933365.1 Desulfuromusa sp.
CATGAGAAATTGGAGTATTTGGTTTCCACCAACGCCGCTCCCGAATCCCGGTGAGTGCTTCCAGTTGTCCCGGTGCAATATGAAGTGCCTCGTACATGGGAGCCAGTCGACTCTCAAGTTCCGCAGAGGTAATCACAATGGGAGCCAGCTCGTAGCCAACCGATTCGATGTAAACTCTTGAATATTTCATGTCACACTTTCAATTAACAATTCAGCAAACTGCGTTACCGCCCGTTGGTTCCCCTTACCCTGATTAAAATCTCACCCGAATGCAAGGCAAAGGCAGCTATATGACGAGAATGCGCATCATAGCCCAATAATTCTGCAGTTACAATTTGTAATGTGAGTAAATCACAAACGAGAGACAAGGAACTTAAAGTATAATCTGATTTGTCGATCCTCGTACACTAGCTACCACACTGTATGTAGTGTTCAGACCGCCCCTGTTGCAACACAGACAAAAGCAGAATCCGTTGTTTCCCCGTCAGCCAAGGAATGGAGTCCCGCTTCATCATATTCATCTGTCATTCGGATATCCGTAAACCCTGCGTTTTTTAGCAATACTTCCACATCCTGCTTGCTAACATAGCGCCGTTCGGTGATAATCTCTTCCCGGTGGGAACCCTCGGTATATATCTGTGTTCGTTTCTCGATCGGGCCAAACATCTGCCGTTTTTGCTTGAGAACCACAGATGCTCCTTCTCTGTCCAAAAGCGATTCCTTCCAACAACCAGAAATGTCCGATTGCACCAGAGGTTGAGGATAGAACAGATTCATAACCAGAATACCGGTCGAAGTGAGAATTTTCTGTACATTGAGCAGGAAACTGTGCTGATCCGATTCGGTAAGGAGATAATTGAAGGTATAGAAGGTTACGAGCGCACAGTCGTATTTTTCGGAAAGCGGCGATTCCCGAAAATCATGATTCATCAACCGCAGTGTGCCGTCCTCCAGATACTTTGATAACCGTGACCTGGCCACGTTCAGCATCTCGTTGGAAATATCAATTCCGGTAACATGCAATCCAAACTCAAGCATAGGACGAAGAACACGTCCCGTGCCGCAGCCGATCTCCAGAATGTCCTGTGCAGAACAGCAGAGCGATTTGTACAGAGGCAGATCTGCATCAAAGCTCCCTACATACGCATCATAGTATTGCGCGAATTTCCTATAAATTTCCTGGCTGCTCACAGGCTCCATTCCCACGGGCTACAACAACGTATTGCATATTCCAGAGACATATTATCTTGTCATCGATTTTGCTATTCTATTATTTCAATTTGAATGATGCATTGTTCAGTGCGCTCTTCATCACCTCTTCCAAAGAGGGGTGATAAACAGGCATCTGGAGGATTTCATCAACCAACATTTCGTGCTCAATCGCCAACGCCAAAGTCTGTGCCATGTGTTCAGCCCCACGGCCAAATATTTCTGCACCCAGCAGGGAACCATCACCTTTTGCCGCGTAGACCTGAATCATCCCGCGATTATCATTATAAATTTCATGGCGGGGGCCCTGCCCCATCCGTGCCCGTCCCATCACAATTTGTTCTGCATCGAGTGAGCTGTAATCGGCACCAACCAGTGCCATTTGCGGATCGGTAAAATAGATGCCAAGACCGGTCGTTCGCTTTCCCTCTTTTCTTTCAGGAAAATTGATAGCACTGTCGGCGGCAATCCGACCTTCGGTATAGGCTTCGTGCCACAGAGGCAACTCTTCCGTCACATCACCAGCAATAAACACCGGAGCGTCACCACACTGCATGGTCAGGGGGTCATATTCCGGGAGTCCGTTGGAATTGAGAACAAGGCCGGAATTTTCAAGGTTCATACTGCGCAAATTGGAGGTTCTACCACTGGCAACAAGAACTCGTTCGTAAGTTCTGGTGATTGTTTCACCCTCACCTGTAACATAGGTGAGTTCGTAGCCATCGGCAACTTTGGTCGCCTTGGTGAAATTGCCTTGTGGAACAATATTGAGTTCCTGCTGCAAGGTCTTCATCACTTCACGCTGCATATCCGGATGGGTAAAAGAACCAATCCGGCCACTACGACCATACAGGGTTGTTTCAACGCCAAGACGGTGAAACGCCTGCCCCAGCTCCAGAGCGATAACTCCAAGACCAACAACTGCCAGCGATTTAGGCAAATCATTAAGCTCAAAAATCGTGTCACTGGTATCGAGCTCAGATCGCAAAGGTTCAAACACGGGGGAAAGGTAGGGGGTAGAGCCACAGGCAAGAATTATTTTCTTTGCTTTGATCCGCAATTTTCCGTCAACATCAATGGTCTGCGGATCGACAAACGTCGCTTTTCCTTCAATCTTAAACTGGTCCGGGATGCTGTTGACATAATTCAGGACACCACCAACAAATTTATCGGCACGATCCTGTTTAAGCCGTTCAAAAACCCGTTTACCATTAACCTGGTATTGCCCTTCTATGCCAAAATAAGCTCCGTTGTCGATGGCATGAGCCAGATCACCGGCAGCAATTAACATCTTACTCGGCATGCAGCCAACCCGGGCACAGGTGGTTCCGTAAGGGCCATACTGAATCAGCAGTAGACTATCAGTCTTTTTACGAATCCGGCTGAACGCACCGAGCCCTGCAGTTCCGACACCAAGGATGACATATTCCACTTCTCGTGTTTCCACTTTAATCTCCTGATCCAAACATCATTTGCTAAATTAGTTGATTAACTTCAGCGAAAAATCTTTCATCTGATAGATAATCTTGCCATCAACAGCAAGAAAACCGGCAGCTTTCAACTGCTTTGTTTCATCATCAATTGCCGTGACAGTTGCTTCAACAACAACCTTGTCATTCGCCTGGATAATCTGACCACGGTAATTCCAGCTGTGTTTTTTATCAATGACAACCGTTTCAAACTGTGATCCCGGCGAGACTCCCCAACGTTTGGCAGCAACAACCTTCAACAGCTGCAAGTACGACTCAAGCCCGAGAGATCCGGGACAAACCGGGTCCTGATAAAAATGGGCCTTGAAGAACCATTCATCGGGGTCGAC
>JAOZOH010000088.1 GCA_029933365.1 Desulfuromusa sp.
GTATTTGGATACTAAAATGAATATTTGGAGGAACCATATTATGTCTACTCGACAATCAGCTCTTATAGCCCTGCTCGTAATATTCTTCTTGAACTTTGGATCTGGCATGACAGCTTTTGCCCATGTTTCATGGTCGGTTCACAATATGGTCCTACGCAGTGCGCCGAATCAGCAAAATGGTGAGGTCTGTATCTACTGCCACTCTCCCCACGTTGAGGATATTACCGTCATAGAAGACTATAACCCGCTCTGGGCAGCTGGTGTCCAGAATAACACCTTTGCCCCTTACGCTTCTGCAACTCTGGATGCCGAAGTCGGTGACCCCCTGACCGGACCATCGCGCCTCTGTATTGGTTGTCACGATGGCACCATGGCTATCGATGTTGCTTTAGGTGGTACGACAAGAATGATTCAAGTTCCCAGAAACATTGGCGGAACAATTGGTGGCGGTCCCAATCCACGTCCCGGAGACTCACTGGCCAGAGATCATCCCGTCGGGTTCGATTATGTGGCCGCAGCAGCAGCCGATGACGGTATCCGGCCTGCGACAACACCGTTTGCGAATGGAACGATCGCCGATTATCTTTTTTCCTCGGGAACCAGTGAAAACATTATGACCTGCTCAACCTGTCACGATGTTCATGCGGGCGGCACCGCTGCTGCCCAGCGCAGACTGCTTCATACCGATAATGACGGCTCAGCACTGTGTCTCGTCTGTCATATTAAATAGTTGTAACTACTTTTATAAACAGAAGCGGAACATACGATTTTTCCCGCTGGTGATATGCCCATGGGGCAAATAATTCTTGGGCATATCACTAAAGAACAGAGAGTTAGGTACCGTATCGATTGTGACAATAAATTTTTGTTGAAATAAAAAGGTTTTTATTTCAACAAGTTATAGCTTCAGACTTAATTGTTAATGAAATAGTCCGGTTTGGCACCAAGCTTGCTGATCAAATAAATAATTACACAAATGTGAACCATAGATCAGGAAGGAGGTTTCCCTTATTTAGAAGAGTTTGAAACATAAATGTATCGAGAGTAGGTAAGACTCAACAGTATGCTGCCACATACTACACATCACGGGAGGTTAAAAATGAAAACAAAAAGAAATTTATTAACTTTAGCATTGGCTATACTTCTATGCTTGGGCTTTGCTGCCACATCTTTTGCTACCATCGTTGGCACGTTACATGATATGACCCTCCGATCAGTTGCAGAACAGAATGGCGAAGTTTGTATTTACTGCCACTCTCCACACGTTGAGGATATTAGTATTCTTGCTGACTATAATCCGCTCTGGTCAGCGGACGTTCAGTCAGCAACAAATTTTGCCCCCTATGCATCATCTACCTTGCAGGCTTCAATAACTGATCCCCTGGATGGTCCTTCCCGCCTTTGCATGAGTTGCCATGACGGATCAATTGCCATCGATAGTGCATTAAACGGAACGGAAGTTCTCAGTGGAAATGCATTGGTTGGTGATGGTGCTGATTTAACCAGCGACCATCCGATTGGTTTTGATTATACTGCGGTCGCCTCGGCTGATGCTGAGATTAATGTTGAAACCTCTGCATACGCAGGCACCTCAACGATAGCGGCTTTTCTTTTTGGTACCAACAATCTTATGACGTGTGCAACGTGTCATGATGTTCATACTGATGCGACGGACCACTTTCTTGTTTCCACCAATGCCAACTCGGCACTGTGTTTAGCTTGTCACATTAAATAGAGCGACAACTCCGTAAAAAGGCCACCGTCAATGCATGGTGGCCTTTTTTTTGGCCAATTACAAGAACGAGTGCGGTGCATTGAATTTTTGCAGCAAGGAGAGGGCAGAGTTTTGCTTGCTTTGTTTCCCCCTGATATTGTAAATTTTAAGGCAGAGTGAACGAATTAAATCATTGATATTTTTGAATATTATCCACTATACAAGTTCCATTTTATTCGAATTACGGAGATGAAATTCATGCGTACTATCATTCTACTGATTGGTTCTCTTCTATTATTAACTGCCGGATGTGCTCCGACAACTGTTAAGCAACACGATCCAGTTTTTTTCCCACCCGCTCCGACACCGCCCAGAGTGCAATTTCTCCTCGGTATCGGCAATTCAGGTGATGTTGAAGGAGAGGCAGAAGTTGCTCTTTTTTCGGTCAACGCAATTCAATCGGATGATTTAAAAGCATTTTCAAAACCCTATGGCATCACAGTCGACGGCGGTAAAATCTATGTCTCTGACACAATAGCCGGCAGAGTAGCCGTCATTGACCTGCCCAAAAAAACCTTCGGCTGGCTCAAGGGAGATTTTGGTCCAGGGAAGCTGGGGAAACCAATCAATTTAACCACTGACCCCGACGGCAACCTCTATGTTGCCGATACGGTTCACAAAAAAGTTCTTGCTTACGATGCTGAGGGGAATTTTTTAAAAGTCTATGGTTCGACCTACGACATGAAACCGGTCGATGTTGCTGCAGACGCTAGACGGGTCTACATCCTTGACATGTCACGCCATAAAATCCTGGTATTCAATAAAGCCAACGGTGAACTGATTGAAGGGCTGGGGCAGGATGCTGAAAACCCCCGAGAACGACTCTATCTGGCGACCAATATGACCCTGACAGAACAAGGGCTTTTCTACGTTGCCAATGCCGGCACCGGAGCAATCATCAAGCTTGACCGGGATGGCCATGTTCTTGGATCCTTCGGCAAAATGGGTGATGGCTTCGGTCAATTCGGTCGACCTAAGGGGGTTGCCACCGATAGCAAAAACCGCTTTTACGCAGTTGATGCCGCCCACCAGAACGTGCAGTTATTTAATCATAACGATCGCCTGTTGATGTTTTTTGGTGATCCGGGGCTACCAGTCGGTTCCCTGAACATCCCGGCAGGTATTGCTGTGACCGACAACAATCTTGATTTTTACCAGCAGTTTGCTGCACCCGGCTTCAAGCTGGAACAGGTTATTCTGGTGGTTAATCAGGTGGGACGCCATAAAATCAATATTTATGGACTCGGCAAACAGCAGGGGATCGATTATGAAGCCTACTATCAGAAATCGATGGAAAAAATGCGTAAAGCCGATGCCGACCGGCTAAATAAAAAGAAGTAGAACCTACAGTCGAAAGTGACGCTCATGGAAATACCGTGCCTGACTTGAAAAATAAAAATCAGAAGACCGGTGGAAGCAACTTGAAGTGGACAGTTTTGCCAGCCTTCTTGTTTGCCTTTTTATCCTGTTTACTGCTCGCCAGTTGTAGCGATCCAGTGACCAGGCACAAAGTTCTCAGTACGATTTTTGATGGGGTACCTGCACTTCCCCCCGCTGGAGAGATGTGTAACGAATATTACCACGAGCGGGTGGCTGCCGAAGCTGCGGGTCGGGAAATGGCAGCTGCAGATGCTACTGACAGTCAAAATAGAAGTTCGTCACATAAACCCTATAAAGAAAAAAAGTGCGCTGATTGCCATTCCAAAAACAAAAATATCAATGCCGGATTGATTGCCCCGAAGCGGGAACTGTGTGGTGTTTGCCATCAGGACTTTATCAAGGGGGATAACGTGCATGGACCGGTTGCGGTGGGTGACTGTCTCGCCTGTCATTTGCCCCACAATTCACCCTATCCCTCCTTGCTGAAAGAGGATCCAGATAAAGTTTGTGCCCTCTGTCATCAGGAATCACGCCTTGCCGCTGCTATGCATGATCGTTTTGTGGTGAAAGTAATCAGCTGTGGCGAATGCCATGATCCACATGCTGGTAATGCACGTTACTTTCTGAAATAGCCCCATCGGGCACAGATATTCAGTTTAATCGGGAAGCGGGATCATGTTGCGCTATTGTTTAAAAAAACAAAGAATATCCCGATATTATTTCCTGCTTCTCCTTTTTCTGCTTGGCTCTGTTCTGCAGCCGGGTACGGCTGAGGCAGCAAGGAAAAAAGTTATCTTCCAGCTCTCCAATTTTCGCCACTGGGCTGAATTCGAGTATGAATACAGCGGCAAAAGTTACAGCAGCGACGATAGTAGTGATCGTTATTCTCAGCAACACGAATTTGAGGAGACTTACCACTTGGGAATCGACTACACCATCCTCGACCGTGAACTGGCAAATGGTAGGCTGTCGATCGATTTAGGGTTGGATCAGACCTATGAGGATGAGAGCGGTGATAGTGGCCGCAACGATAGCTCCGAAGGATTTATCGGGGAGTACCAGTTTGATATGATTGCTTTTGAACGTCGTTTTTACCCGATCAGCCTAATGTCCGGTTCGACTCAAGAACAGATTTCAGCCCCATTTACAGAGAGCTACGACGCAACTCGGCAAACTCTGTCCGCTTCCGTTGCTTTGCGTAACAGCTTTCTGCCAGTCGGCTTCCGTTATCGTTACGACACTACCGAAACCTCTGGACTGGATATCGATCGTAGCCAGGAAACGGAAGAGTTTTCCCTTAACGCCAGTTCTACCATTGGTGGTTTCAGCGAAACCTGGCTGGATGCCAAAAACACTAGCACCAGTACCGATTTTTCTGACAGTACTCAAGCTTCTACCAGAACCGATACGGATGAGCTGGAACTACGTAATTTCCTGCGTTGGGGTTCGTTAAGAAAAATGAATTCTCTAGATTCACGTTATCGTTTTGTTGATGATACCGGGATTTCAGTACGACGAACGCAAACCTGGGATGAAAATCTTGAGTTGCAGCTCGGAAAGGCTTTGTCCACGGGACTTTCTTATGGCTACCGAACCACCGAATCACCAGAACAGGAACAGCAGCAAAGAAGTGGTGATGCCTGGATTGAGCACCGCCTGTTTGACAGTTTAACAACCAGAGTTGCCTACAGCGTTGATTGTACCGATTACTCGAGCGGGGAAGAGCAGAATTGGCAATATCAGGCCAATATCAGTTACAGTAAAAAGCTGCCTCGGGAGAGTCACCTGAACCTGACGTACTCACATCAATATGGTGAAAATGACCGAAACCTGGTTGATCAACAGTTGACGGTCACAGATGAGCCTTTTCCTGTCAATATTTTTCTGTCCGGGTTTCTCGATAAACTCGATATTATCCCCGAAAGTATCGTTGTTTATAGCGCCGATCGTTCGATTATTTATACTCTCGGTACGGAATATCTGATCAACATTATCGGGCGCCGTACCGAACTGCAAATCATCGGTGGCGGGATCATTCCCGGCGATATCCTGTCAGTTGACTATTTTTACCGGGTTAATAATTCCATCGAATATTCCACCACAGGAAATTCGCTGACAGCTTCGTTAAGCCTGTTTGGTCAACGCTATCGGCTCTATGGCAGCCTGAGCAAAACCGATCAGAACTTGATTGCTGGTGCGGCAGACACATCACCACTGACGCAACAAACTTACGCTCAGATTGGTTTTGAAGGAAACCTGGATAAGGTTTCTTTCGGGTCGAGCTATGCCTACCGGGATTCAACTATCAGTACCGATAATACTGCCGAAGCGTTTGTTAACTATCTGTACAGAAAGAACTTCAGTGTTCTCAACTTAAGGCTGACTGAAAATTATTCAACAACACAACAGAACGAAGGAAATATTGGAGTTTCTGGTGAGGCTCAGAAGAGAAACTCACTGTCATTCAATGCCGATTATCGGCGACGCCTAAACCGTAATTTGACCCTGAATCTACGTGGTCATGTGATCGATATTCACAGTCAGAGTCGGGATCAGGATGATATTTTTCTCGGCATGATCCTCGAATCTCGTTGGTATAAGTTTGAATTTCTGTTAAGCGCAGATATGACCTGGAAGATTTATGAGGACAGTACCTCGCGAGAAGATAGTGTCAGTTTAAAAATCAGGCGCTTCTTTTAACCCGATAATGAGCTGAGTTATGTGTAGATCTCACCCCATACAACGTCTGATCATTGGCCTGGCAGGATTACTGTTGCTTGCAGCATGTACAGGCCAAAACATGGCAGTACCTGAAACCGCTGAAACAGTACCGACCTGGCCACCAGCGCCGCTGGAAGCAAAAATCACATGGGTAAAAGAGTATCAAATTCTGGAGGATACCGCTTCACGGCGGGGACTCTGGGGGAAAGTGACTGATTTTTTTCTGGGACCAATTATTGCGAATATGACCCGCCCTTATGGTGTCTGTACCGACAACAATCAGCGTTTATTTGTTGCTGATACGGGGGGCTCTCTGATTCATGTCTTCGATATGCACCAGGAAAAGTATTTTGCCATTGAGGGAGAAAATGAATTCAGGCTGCGATCACCCATTGGAGTGACCTATGTGGCAGGTTTTCTCTATATCACCGACTCAGCTCGAGGACAGATTCTGCGCTACGATTTTGAAAAAGGGATATTACGACCTTGGAGTACCTACCAGCAGGGTCGACCGACCGGAATTGGTTATGCTGAAAATTCAGGATTGTTCTATGTCTCTGATACCGCTGCTCACGAGGTTATTGTGTTTAATCAAGCCGGGACAGAAAAGTTTCGCTTTGGTGGGCGCGGAACAGCAGGTGGGGAGTTTAATTTTCCGACCGACATCTGGATTGATGCTGTGGGGCAAGTGTATGTAACCGATGCTCTGAATGCCCGAATTCAAATTTTTACTGACTCGGGAGAATTTATCTCCAATTTTGGGCACCCTGGAGATACTCCCGGGAGTTTTGCAAAACCGAAGGGTTTGGCTGTCGATCTTGCCGGTCATATCTATGTTTGTGATGCTCTGTTTGATGCCGTACAGGTTTTTGATGCGAAGGGACAACTGTTAATCAGTTTCGGTGACAATGGCACCAGGCCAGGTCAGTTCTGGATGCCTTCCGGGATATTTATTGACCAGCAGAACCAGATTTTTGTTGCAGATACCTATAACCGAAGAATTCAGGTGTTTAAGTACCTCGATTAAACACCGGGGTCTTTTCGGAGGATTCTATGAAGTGTGACAAAATAAAACATCTCATCATTCTGCTTGGTTTGGTCGGAACCTTGTCTTTTGCTACTCAAGGTTATGCCAATATTTTAGCTACCAAACATAATCTATCGGTTAGTGGGCCGGGAACGATTACCGCAACCGACGAAGATCGAGTTTGTATTTTCTGTCACACCCCGCATCAGGCTGCTGAAGTAACCTCGCTATGGAATCGGTCGTTGAGCAATGCCATCTATAACTTGTACGGTTCATCAACTCTTGTAGCCCAGCCTGGTCAACCGACCGGAGCATCACGCCTCTGCCTGAGCTGTCACGATGGCACCATTGCTATCGGTATGTTGGATGGGATGACTGAACCGATCCCGTTAACGGGGGGGATCACCACTATGCCATTCGGTTTATCAAATCTGGAAACAGATCTGTCTGATGACCACCCGATCTCTTTTGCCTACACATCTGCCTTGGCAGCTCAAAGTGGAGAATTGAAAGATCCACAAACCTTGCCTGCTGAAATCGATCTGGAAGATGGGCAGATGCTCCAATGCACCAGCTGTCATGATCCACATAAAGATCTGCACGGCAAGTTTCTAGTCATGAGTAATCTTAATTCTGCCCTCTGCGTTGCCTGTCATGACAAAACCGGCTGGTTACCCAGTACCCACGCAACAGATACAGCAACTGCCGAACAGGGGTGTGAAAATTGCCACCAGCCACATGGGGCTCCTGGCGCAAAGCATCTGCTACAGAGTGCTGTGGAAGAAGGAACTTGTTTGACCAACTGTCATAACGGGATAGGTGATGGAATCAATATCCAGAACCCAAGTAATCAATTTTACAATCACCCGATGAATTACGCGACCGGGGTTCATGACATCACCGAAAACCCCTTGACGATGGACAAGCACGTGGAGTGCGCCGATTGTCATAACCCGCATCAAGTTAATAACCAGGGAGCGCCACTAGATGATCCACCTTATGTGAATGGTCGACTGACTGGAGTCAAAGGAATCAGTATTTCCGGTGCGGTTCTTGAGCAAGCCAGCAATGAATATGAAGTCTGTTTTGGCTGTCATGCCGATAATGCTTTTGTCAGCAGTTTTGTTGTTCCGCGAATGATTCAGGAAACTAATGAACGCCTTAGATTCGACTCAAACAATCCGTCTTTCCATCCGGTTGCTGCAGTTGGAAAAAATACTAATGTTCCGAGTCTCAGACCGGGCTACAACATATCAAGCCGGATCTACTGTACCGATTGCCACGGCAGTGACAGCAGCGTGAAGGCGGGCGGCACCGGAGCTGATGGACCGCATGGGTCGATTTATCCACATATCCTGATTGCCCGGTATGAACAAGACAGCGACAATATTCCCTATAGTGTAACAAATTACAGTCTCTGCTTTCGTTGCCATGATCCGGATGCCCTGTTTAACCCGATGGTTTCTACTTTTGGCAATAGCCACAGAACTCATGTCAGAGGACACAATATTCCTTGCGCTGTCTGTCATGACCCACATGGAGTTCCTGCTGTTCTTGGGGCAACAGCAACTCATAATGCACATTTGATAAATTTTGATATCCGTTTTGTCGATCCAGCAACAGCAAATTATGATTCATTTACCAAAAACTGTACGGTGAGCTGCCATACAAACAATCCTAAATATTATTGATTAGGTATCCAAACAACTGGTTGCTAAATGAGAGGAGTCGTTCTGTGAGCAGTCAAAAACCAATTAAATTGAGCTTCAGTACTGCCTTTCAGCTTAAATACTGCCTGATTATTGCAGCTGTTTTTGCCTGTGCAAATTTTTTGCTTTATCTCCTGATGAACAAGACCCTTAGTGGCAGTTATCTGGAAAGTTTACGGACTCTCTACTTTCTGGATCAAAATCTGCCTTTTTATCTTTCAATCATTGCTCTCTTACAAATATTTTTCATTGTGGTTTTGACCCTGATCATCACTTTACTGGTTTCCCATCAGATCGCTGGTCCAATTTTTCGCTATGAAAAAGTTCTGGGTCGAATTTCTGCCGGACAATTTCCGGAGCAAATATCAACCAGAGCTACAGACCAACTGAAACCGATGGTCGATTCCTTGAACGATCTCACAACATCTACACGCAATGTTTTTGGCAGCGCTCAGACTTTGAGTAACAACATCGAAGTGGATGCTGACTCTGAAACACTTCGTCAACAAATATCCAAGGTGCGCAAGAGTATGGGTAACTTTTATTCCGGGGAGACAAACCAGTGAAAGGGCGACCGCTGGTTCTTTGCCTGATTGGACTTACCCTGGTTTCTCTGCTTTTTGGAGTCGTCCTCTGGGGCGGGCTCAAGGATCAGGGACATGAATTTTCTGGGCGCTGCAACCTGTGTCATCTGACTCAACCGGAACAGGGGAAGCCAGGTCGATTCGCCCGTTCCATCAGCTTTTTATGCCTTAAATGTCACAATGTTCCGCAGGAGAATTCCCATCCGATTGGAATGGTGCCAAGTATGCAGGTTCCCGCAGGGTTCCTGCTCGACTGGAGCGGCAAGATGACCTGTGCCACCTGCCATGACCCACACTCTGGTGCTGATAATCAATATATGAGAACCGCAGCAAGAGGGCGGGATTTTTGCACCCTCTGTCACCAGGGATTGTTGCCGATGCAGGATCCGCATGTTGGAACCGTCAGCATCGCCCACGCCAAACGTGGTATTTACCATGATGACTCGACACTAGCTCAGATTCTGGATAAGTATTCAATAGAATGTTTGAGTTGTCATGACGGGGTGATTGCTTCGGATGCCAGCTATAAAATTGCCGGAGGGGATGCTTTGACTTATCAGCGTGATGGCCTGTCGCATCCGATCGGTATCGATTACCGAAAAGCAGCTTTGCATGATCGGGAACTGCGTCCGGTAGAGACACTTTCCCCCTATATCGCCCTTTATGACGGCAAAGTTGGCTGTGCTTCTTGTCACAATCCATACTCAAGCCAACACCGTATGCTGACCATGAACAATACTGGCAGCGCACTTTGTCTGGAATGTCATATAAAATAGAGTCACAGGAGATTTGCCCATGGCACGTCCCAGTTTTTTTAAACGAAAATTTTTAATCAAAAAACAATTTCAGGGTCGCTTTATCCTTCTCTATTCCCTTGCCGTTTCTGGAATTGTCGGGCTGGGTACTTATTTTCTGTTTTTACAAATCCGTGCTGCGGTTGAACAACACCTTTACTCAACCCACATAAAAATTGAGCGGGTGGGAGATTTCCTTGTCAATCTACTGTTCAGCGTCAATTTCTACATCATCCTCATCGTTGTTGTAGCGATCTTGATACTTTCACTGATTATTTTCAGAAGAATCAACAGTAATTTTTCCAGCATGGAAGAGACCATCCAGGCTATGGCAGAGGGTAATTTCAACGAGCCTTTTACCTGTGATGGTTGTTTCATGGAGGCTGGAGATTTGACCGCCATAATCGAACAGGCTCGGACAAATAACCTTACTCGTTTCGAGCAACTGAACGATGCACTAAATGATCTGGAGCAAGGATCTGCTGATCAGAAACTTTTGCAAAATGGAAAAGATAAACTTAAAAAATTGCTGGACAACATTTCATTGTCCTGAAACCTGCTGCTAAATTTCGACAGGAGCCTTTTAATGCTGAAATCACTTGCTTTGTTATTTATTTCAATTGCCATGAGTTTGACCTTTTTCTTCAATGCTGGAACCGTTATGGCGGAATCAACAATTGTTGCAAAAGTTGTTGATACTCCCGTGACTATTTACGAACTGAACCGGGAGATGCAAAGAATCATACCGATGAATAGCAGCTTTCATAGTGGGATTTCTAAAGAAAAAATTGCTGAAGTAAGAGAAACATCCCTGAACAACCTGATCGATCAAGGCTATAAGGTTCAATATGCTTTGCAGCAGAATATTTCTGTTTCAAAGGCTGATCTGGACGAGCGGCTGGGAAAAGTTCACGAAAAATTCCCAACGAAAAAAACACTACAAAAAGCTTTAGGTGAAGAGGATCTGAAAGATTTTTATGCCTCTGTCTCACGGATTTTGCTGGCAAAAAAAGCTGAAAAGGTGGCTATAGGGTCAAAATCGAAACTTTCTAAAGTTGAAATCCGCGATTTTTATGAACAGAATAAACGGATGTACAATCGGCCAAAACAGTATCGGGCCAGTGTCATTCTCATCAAGGTTGACCCAACACGGATTGCGACTGATAAGGAACCAGCACGCCTAAAAGCAGAAAGGTTGGCTGATCAGGCCAAAGCGGGGGAGGATTTTTATAATCTGGCTTATTACAATTCTGACGACCGAACAAAAATGGTTGGCGGAGATATCGGTTATTTCCATACCGGTCAGATTGCCAAAGAGATTGAAGATGCCATTGCTGATTTGAAACCGGGGGAGATTGCCGGCCCCATTGAAACGCGGGAAGGATTTAATATTATTAAATTGACCGAACTGAATCCACCCAAGCAGTTGCTGTTTGAAGAAGTCAAAGTGAAAATTCGCCAGCGGCAGGAGAAAAAAAAGTACGATACTTTGTATACAGAATGGATGATGGGATTGAAAAAAAACTACCCCCATGAGATTTTCCCCCTTGAGGGAGAATAAAAAACTGGAAGTTTGCCTCTTCATCAGTGAAAAGGCACCTCAAACGAGATGCCTTTTCATTTCTATATCTTGTT
>JAOZOH010000238.1 GCA_029933365.1 Desulfuromusa sp.
AGTACAATTGACTGTCTTATCGCACAAATTGCGATAGAAAACGAACTTTTGCTGTTGCACAATGATAAAGACTTCACTGCTATGGCATCGGTTACTGATTTACAGATTTATAGTTGAATTTTGGGAATCACAGAGGCAAAAAACATGAGGGGTCAGGTGTTTATTTTTAACTAGAAAATATACAGGTCAATGTTTGACAGTAAGTTATTTCATAAAAGCAATTCTGGTTGCTGGTATAATGGTATAAATATATCGCTGGAAATCGAATGGTTATGTGGACACCGTCAAATCGGTGAATGATAAAGGCATTTTTTGACAGGATAAGAATCTGATGAATCAAGGGATTTGTGTTTTTAAACAATAAATCATAAGTGGTCAGGTGTTTACTTTTAACTGAAAATAAGGCATGCTTTGCATGTCTTTAATTTGGGAGTATTTATGCCACGTAAACCTCGTATTGATATCCCCGGTTTTCATCATGTCATCAACCGTGGGATAAACCGCGAAAATATTTTTTTGTGCAATGACGACAAAAATAAGTTTCTGGACATCCTTGAAATAACCCGTGAAATATATCACCTGACAATCCATTCTTTCTGTATTCTGGATAACCACTATCATTTACTAATTGAAACCCACCAGGAAAACCTTTCATTGGCTGTCCGGTACATCAATTCACAATATGCCATCTACTTTAATAAAAAAAATGATCGCATCGGCCCGTTATGGCAGGGGCGGTTTAAATCCTGGTATGTTCATAACGATGAGTATCTGTACCTTTTATTTCGGTATATTGAAATGAATCCAATTAAGGTGGGACTGTCTGCAAAAATAGGTGGATACCCCTTTTCGTCTTCGTACGTTATTGAGCATTCACCAAAATCTGAGTTGCTTTCTTCTTCATTGCTTCTTGGAAGGGATATCAATGATTGGCTTTTTCCTCTGAGTGAGGAAAATATTGCTGAGTTGTCTAAATTTAAGAATATTAAGTACGAAAAAAATGCCGATACTTTTGTTCAAAAAATGAGAACTCCGCTGCAGGACTATTTTCTTTATACCGATGAACTGAATCGGCGTAATTATGCGATCTATGAAGCCTTTAGGGACGGCTATCTGCAGGGTGATATTGCCCGTTATCTAAATCTTTCTGCCGTTGCGGTCTCTCGAATTATCAGTTCAGAACGATCTAAGAGAGAACTTTTTAACAAAATCAGGGATAAGGGATTGTTCTGGAGTTATGCACCTGATATTCACTACGAAGCTGACAAGTCTACATTACTCATAGAAACTACATTGAAATATGCTGATTTAGATGACATTAAAACTGTACTTGATTTATTTGGCAGAAGAGCAGTTCGCAAAGTTTGGGAGGCTAACTTAAAGAGTGATAATCGTTTTAAGAGGCTGAATTATTTTTTAGCGCGGATCTTTTTTAATATTGATGTGGAGGCAGGTGATTTTGCAGAAGTCAAAAATACGCGAGGCGCAAAACTTCGATTGCTTGCTGGATAACACCAGGGATCTTTTGACCGAACTCACCGAAACAGCTCCCTTTCTTGATCATTACAGTCTGGTCGGTGGTTCGGCGCTTTCTTTGTATCTGTGCCACCGAAAAAGCGAGGATCTGGATTTCTTCACTTATGGAGATACTTTTGATCGAAGAGCGATTCTTGAATATGTCCAACGATTCAATCGTGCTGAGGTGTTGAATGATAACAGTGATCAACTGGATCTATTGCTGAATGGTGTCAAGGTAACCTTCTTTAATGCAAAGTGGGATTTCCTAAAGCCTGTGCAGCCCTCGAAATTGAATATTGCGAGTTTGGAATCGATTGCTGCAATGAAAACCAATGTTCTTTTTCTACGTGCAAAGTATCGTGATTACTATGACCTTTATTTTCTAGCGAAAGAGGTCATGGGACTTAAGGAAATATTTGCTTGTGCGCAACCTGTTGTCGGCGGTCTGACCTTTAAGCTCTTCAGTATTGCTCTTCTCTATATTGACGATATTGAGGATGACAGTATTGCCCATCTTGAGCCGAAAGAAAATTTGAGCAAAAAAGAGATCAGATACTTTTTTGAGAAGCAGTTGCAATCTGTTATTAAAATATAACTTTGGATGAAATCGAAGGAACCTGATGATTATAGGAACAGATTAAGCCGGGCTTGTTGTGGTGTTTGTTTTACGGAGACGATCAACCGAATTGAGGATAGAAGAGTGAGTATCAAATGATGCGTTGATGGTGGGTACGAAAGCTTCTCCAGAAACCGGAATTGCTGTTTTTTAGTTGGTTGAACTCATCAGGGGTGTAAACCAGAATATCAACAGGTAAACCCAGTTCGTAAAGATCATCAAAACATCTGGGTCTTTCAAGAAATGGCAATGTGGTGGACATGACAATAAGCAGGTCAATATCAGACCAGGCAGACGCAAGGCCTTGAACGTATGAGCCAAAAAAATATGCTGCCTGAATTTTGTATTGGGTAAGCTTGCTGTTGAAAAAAGATTCGATATCAGTGTTACTGAAATCTAAAATACTGGTTAATGGTCGACTGCGCTCAAGAGTTTTCATCATGACTGGCCAGTCGTTTTTGAATAATGGAATAGATTTCCCTAGCTGAGTGGAGTGCTTTGGAAGCTTGTTCTTTTGTTATGATTTCAAATGGGGCACCTGCCGGGAGTGCATCTGGGTAGCGTGCTGAAATATAGTAGAGGTCAAGTTCACGGGCGTGTTTCTCGAGAGAGCCATTTTCACCAAGATTTTTGATGATTTGAAACAAAGAATGAGTGCGGACAATATCGTACCCTTTGGTAAAACAGTAGGCCTTCAGGGTTTTTTCACTTGCTTGTTGAGCAATAAAACAAGTTTGAGAGTAGAATGCGCCATTGAAGCTGTGCTCAGCCCAGAGAAGGTCATTTTGAGCCTGATTTAACCAATCCAGATATCTTGACATGTTTGCTGACCCTCCATTTACTGAACTCTAATTGACTGTACTTGCAGTTGTGTTGTCTGTCAACTCGAA
>JAOZOH010000089.1 GCA_029933365.1 Desulfuromusa sp.
AAGAGGGTCAATACAGCAGGAACCAGTTGGGCAACAATTAACAGAGCGCAGAAGCCAACAAACAGAAGAACCAGGATGCCACTGTTATAGGTTTGAGTTGTGTCAACTGCGAATGCTGGTACGGCGAAGAGGCTCAGGGTCAGTGTAGTGATGATTGCTTTCATGATGATCTCCTTTAAAAGTTTAATTTATTTGTTTATTTCGTATCGTTTTAGTGAGTTGTAACTTCTTTATGATCACGGCCAAATAGCCCTTTGAGAGCACCAATCAACATGATTGTTGCAGGAACCAATTGACAGACAATGATTAGAGCAAAGAAGCCGATGAACAAAGAGAGGAGCAATCCACCACCACTTGCACTGTTGCTACCTGCTGCAAAAGCTGAAGAAGAAAAAGTGATCAGGGCGATTAATGTATTGCGTAATGTGTTTTTCATGATGTCCTCCATCTCTATGTTTGATTGCTTTTTTGTTTGCTTATGCCCAGACATAAAGCAGTGACCGTGCCAAGTTTTGAAAATAAAATCAAAAAAACTATAACAATTCGTTTTTATTGATAAATAAAATTATTTATTCATATTTAGCAGATTATTTTGAAAAATGTTTTGTATATAGAAGACATACACCCAGGCAGGTGGAAAATTAGAAGGAGAGCAGGGAACAGATTGCAACATATTGATATTTATCATGTTTATAAAATATATCTGGTGTATATAAAAAAATCATATCAGATATATTTTTTATCTGAAAAAATATCTATCGGGGATAAATTCAGATTAAAGCAATTTTGCCATCTGATCTGCAATGGAGAACAAACCAAAGAGCCCACCGGTATGAAGAAAAATAATGCGTGGGCCAAAGCATTCTGGATTATTCTCCAGTTCTGAAATCATGGCATAGTAGGCCTTGCCCGTATAAACCGGATCGAGAACCACCCCCTCAAGGTGAGCCAGATCCCTGATGGCTTCCAGTTCCTGCGGTTGTGACAGCGCATAACCTCGACCGACGTAACCATCCAGGATTTCAATATCTGCAGTGGTGGCAACAGGCTGCTCAAGATATTTGTCCTGAAAATCATTGATAATGGTGCCAATAACCTTCTGAAAGTAATCCCTATCATCGCAGACATTCACACCAACCACGCGAAAATCAGCTGCAAACAACTTATTTCCCAGCACCAGGCCAGAGGTTGTTCCACCTGAACCGACGGCGGAAATAACTGTGGTCGGCACAGCAGCAGGATCATCCAGTTGCGCCACATCACTGACCAGCTCTTCAACCGTGGCGACATATCCCCATGAGCCAAGGGCGGTCGAGCCACCCTCGGGAATGATATAAGGACACGCACCCTTGGCTACAAGTTCTTCTGCCTGCCACGCAAAATATCGATCCCGTTGCTGATACTCTTCTGGTGTAATCCAGATGATAGTTGCGTCAGCCAGACAATCGAGCAGGATATTCCCCTCTGGCGCGGGTGGTTGCTCTGGATTGGGAGTCCGCAGCAACAGAACCGACTTGAGACCCAGGCGCTTTGCCGCAAAAGCGGTTGCCCGGCAATGATTTGACTGCGCACCGCCGCAGGTAATCACAGTGTCTGCACCCATCTCCACAGCATGCTGGAGGATAAATTCCAGCTTTCTGACTTTGTTTCCCGATAATTCAGTCCCGGTGTAATCATCCCGCTTAAAAAAAATTTCGACCCCGAATTTATCACTCAACCGAGTCATCTTTTCCAGGGGAGTTGGCGTTTGGGCAAGTTTGATCCGTTCGGGATATTGAAATGGTATGGTCTGACTCATTGCTCAACCTCCAATTATGATGGCAGCCATCTTATTAGTTTTTGCGAGTGCATTAAATTATGGGATGGTAACAAACTCCCGCAAATTCGAATCGAGTATGTTTTGCAACTCGACAAAATCATCTTCTGCTGTTTCTGTAAACAGAAAACCGAAAACCGGATACTGCTGAAAATCAATTTTCCTCAGTTCCAACGGCTTCTCAAATTTTGCCAGTAATTTATCATAATCAAACGATTTGATCTTATCGATTTCTATGCCGGTTGAATTGTCCAGCACCACAACACTGAAAAGCTTTCCCTCTTTTCCCTGCAATAACTGAGACCAGTCTGGTTTTTTCTGGTGATAATAATAGAGATAGGGATTAAACCCATAAGCCAAAAAAGAGATATCTGCCGTAGTACACCAGCCACCAAAGCGCAGCGGGTTAACCTCTATCGGTAATAACGTACCATCGCTGTCTCTTCTCAGTTCGATATGTACAGGAAAGTTTTTCACTTCAGCCAAACGACCAATTTCCCCGGCAAACTCGGTAAATTCCGCAAGATTCGATTCAATGATCTCTTTGGATGAAATATAAACCCTGTCACTGACATCGGTAACCGAAGCAAAAACATGCTTTAAAATACCTAAAACGACCGCCTCCCCTGCGGAATTATAATAGACATCGACAGCAAACTCTTCTCCATTAATGCACTGCTCAATGATAAACGAACTGGTATTCAGGACAGAATCGGGATACAAATTTTTAATTTGTTCTATTTCCGTAATTATTGCAGCAATTGTGTCGAGCCACTCTGCATAAGTTGCAACCTTATAAACCCCCATACTCATAAAACCCACAGTCGGCTTTATAATAAACGGGAGCGGCAGCTGGTAAAATTGAACATTTTTCAATTCATTAAGGCTGACGCCCTTGAAGAAGAAATCTGGAAACATCGATTGGGTCAGTTGCCTAAACTTCAACTTATCCTTGAATAGTTCAATCTTTTCCGGAAGGTCACTAAAAGGGAGATGCTCCGATATCCACCCAATTGAATTTTCAGAGGTTGTATAGATGGGGAGATTTTCTTCCTCCCGCACCATTTCAATAGCACGGTTCTCACTGATCACCGTGGTACCAGCATAAAGATTCAGCTGATTTGCTGATTCGGTTCCAACAATCGGGATATTATTGTCCCTGACAGTTTTTTTGAAAAAATCTGAAACATACGGTTTATCGACAAAAAACATTACTTTTCAATTCCTTCTCTTGCTTCGACACCATTCTGATAATAATGCTTGATCTCTTTCATTTCAGTGACAAGATCAGCTACTGCGATAATTTTGGGATCAGCTTTTCTACCGGTAATAACCAGTTCAACCCCTGCCGGCTTTTCCCGGATAAAATCGAGCAGATCATCGACACTAAAAAGATTGTAATAGGTAGCAATATTGGCCTCATCAAGAATGATCAGCTGATATTCGCCTGAACACATCATTTGTTTAGTTTCCCTCAGACCCTCGCGGGCAGCCTCAATGTCCTCATCCTCAGGGTCTTTGTAGATGAAACAGTCTCTTCCATACTGTTTCAAGGTGATCCAATCTTGCAGTTTAGAGATTGCATCAAGTTCGCTGTATTTCATCCCTTTGACAAACTGGGCGATATAGACCTTAAAACCCGCTCCGGCAGCCCGCAAGGCAAGTCCCAGAGCTGCCGTTGTCTTCCCTTTGCCATCACCAGTGTAAACTTGAACGTATCCCCGCATATTTCTCTCTCTTCAAAAAAAAGGAATCCAGACCACCACCTATGCTGCAGCAAAATCGGGACTGTCCCAGACTTTTGCGACGCGAACCACTTCAGTTTCATAGCCCGTAAACACCTGGGACAGCCCCCGATGAGTCTGGGTACAGTCCCGGGTTTACTAAATACACTTATTTAACCACCCGTGCCCGGACGACCTTTCCCTGCACATTTTTCAGATCAGCAAACGGGCCAATACCGATTGCTATCGTTTTTGACTGTTGTGGGGCAAGCCGGCTAGGTAACTGTAATTGAGTGGTTCGAACCTGTCCTTGAGTATCCCTGAATTGCACGATAAAGCTGACATCATCCACAGTTTGCCGGGTTCTATTGTTAATCTGTACCAGCAGATAATTACTGCGATCACGACCTAACTTCATCTGCAGATACTTATGTGGGTTGTCGGGAAGATCCAGGCGGATCAGTGAACTGTTGGCCGCCTTTCCCGCTTCGGAATTGGAACCAGCAGCCGCAGAAAAATATTTCTTCGCCGTAACAACATCCCCCCCATTAAGGGATAAATTCCCCAAGGCATTCATGGCAGGTGCAGTGGGGAGATATTTAATACTTTTCTTCAGGTCAGCCTCACCTTGAGCGGTTTCGTGCAACTTCAAGCGCGCCAATCCACGTTGCAGATAATAATGAAAATATTTGTCATCATGCTGTAGAGCACGATCATAGTTGGTTACGGCATCCCGATAACGGCGCTGCTTTAAACGGATATCGCCACGCAGCGAATGAAACAATGCTTCACGCGGTTGCATTTTTAACGCATTATTCGCAAAACGTAGCGCGCGGTCGGTATTGCCATCATGTAACGCTTTGCGGCCTGCGTCAAAAGCTTTATAGGCATCCCGATCCTTAAACAACGGAGCCATCTTTTGTTGATAACGCTCTCGACCGATTTCCCCGCCTGGTGACAGAGTTGCGGCAGTTCTCCGATTAGTGTCAACCCGCTCCTGTGATGGCGGGTGGCTGGCAAATAATCCGTTAAGCCAGTTTGAATTTCCACTTTCAGATAAGCGAACAAAAGTCTGCTGCAATTTTATCGCCGCATGAGGATCATATCCGGCTCTGGACATGTATTTCATCCCGTAAAAATCGGCTTCCAACTCAGCACCTCGACTATACTTCTGCGTCAATAACTGCGCCGCAATCCCGGCACCACCAAGTGCCAGCTGCGAATATTCACTGTTTTGTGATGCGATTCCAGCGGCCATAATTGCCCCCTGCAACATCATCCCCCGTTCCATCCCTTTGGCACCGTGACGAGCAGCAGCATGAACAATTTCATGCCCCAGAACAGCAGCCAGTTCGGCTTCACTGTCCAGCTCAACCAGCAAGCCACGATTAATGACTATTTTCCCACCAGGCAATGCCCATGCGTTAGGAGTGGAGTCATTAATAACATTGAACTCATAGGGCAACTTACGATCACTCACTGCGGCCAGCCGCTGACCGACCCGCTTTACATAGGCAACAACTTGAGGGGCAGTATTATAATCGCCTCCTTGCATCTGCCGACTGGGAAGATATTGCTTGTTGCCAATATTAATCTCTGACGATTCCGAGACAAATGCCAACTCATTTTTCCCGGTGACCGGATTGACAGCACAACCGGTCAGCCCCAACAATATGACAAACCAGATCAAGAATATTTTTTTCTCCATTATTTTCTCCATTGTCCTTTATAATTGATGGCGTTGCAGCTGAACCATCCTTCGAGAATATCATATTTTTCTACTTGAGATAAAAAAAGAGGTGTCCATGAAATATCTACTCCAGTTTTCCCTGATTTTTTTCACCCTGTTGGCAGCCACCGCTTTTGCACAACCAACAGAAGTTATCCTCTACCCTTCGGGAGCAACAGTTTCAGAGCAGATAACTCTACCGCAGGGGACAGCCTCTGCAACGTTACTGCTACCAAATGTGGCAATCCCGGAGTCCTTAAAATTGGCATTGCAAGCGGCACCAAAACAGAAGATCAACGGGATTGAATATGAATCGATATTACCAAACGCCTCTGATTTCAAAGAACTTAAAGCGTTGATTTCTCAACTTGAGCAGAAAATTGCTGCGGTTGATGACCAGATTCAATCACGAACTCTCGCTCTTGACTATTGGAAAAAACAGGAGGATCTGCCACTAAAAACCCTTGCAGATGCGCGAGAAATGGGGAAAATCATTCGTGATGAGAGCATTCTTCTACTCCAAGATGCCACCCAACTGCGACAGAAAAAAACCAAGCTGGCAAAACAACTCAAAGAAGCCCGCAATCAGCTACAGCAAAAAACCGGAAATAACCATCGCAACTGGCAGGTCCAGGTCCGACTAGCTCAACCGACTAAAACGAACCTTGATCTGATTTATTCTTACCGTATCCGCCGTGCAGGCTGGCAATCGAGCTACAGCTTGAATGCCCTCCCCGGGCAGAAACAAGTCCAATGGACCTGGACCGCAAAGATTATGCAGCAGACCGGTATCGACTGGAATGGAGTTGATTTAAAAATTGCCACCACCGAGCCAGTTTTCACCCTCACACCGCCTCAGATTAGGCCTTGGGAAATCACAGAAAAACAAATTGCTTATGCCCGCGGCAACACGAAAATGATGACCATGGCAAAAGAAATGGTGATGGATGAAGCAGCACCAGCCATGATGGCAGCGCCTGTGCCAGCCAGAACTGAAGGACAACTGTTTGATATCTATGATCTGGGGCAGGTAATCATTGCATCGGGTAAAGAGTCGCGGATTAAAATCAGGGAAGGGATCTGGAATGCAGAGTTTTCCTACTTGACCCGTCCATTGTTATCTGAGCAGATTTTTCTTGAAGCGGACCTCGATTTGACCAAGGATTTCCTCCCTCTTCCAACGGGGATGGCTTCAATCCAAGTGGATGGTGTCCATGTCGGCCAGCGCAATTTTTCCCTGCATGAAAAACAGGATGTCAGCATGAGTTTTGGTAGTGATCCAGGTCTCGTTGTTGATGTGCAGACAGATCATATTGCCGGGGCAAAAGGGCTGCTGGCAAAAAAGCGGACCTACAATTGGAACTGGACGATCAACCTGGCTAGTCATAAAAACTTTGCTGTTGATCTTATAGTAGAAGATTCCTACCCTCATTCTGGACACGAGAAAATTGTGTTGCAAGAGTCATTCTCTCCACCTCTTCCGGTTCGGGAGAAAGATCAACTTATTTGGAATCTGACTATTCCTCCACAGGGTGAAAAGCGGGTTCAATACGGTTATGAGGTGACATATCCTGAAGATATGCCAGTCTCTCTGGGACGCTGAAAAACAATCCAGAGTCTTTTGGGAACATGTACGAATGGCGCTAGTTTAAGTAGCGCTGCAGTAAACGCGGGACTGTCCCCAGATCCATCGGGGGCTGTCCCAGAAGTTTACGGTTCACGAAGAACTGCGGTGGTTCGCGTCGCAAAAGCTTAGGACAGCCCCCATGCGGGGACAGTCCCGGTTTTGCTCGGGTTGGAACCAACAAGGTCGCGGGGTTGCGACCCCGCCCGATGCCTTACTCTTTTATCGTGTCATAAAAGAGTAAGCAGAAAAAGACACCCGAACTCCTTGCCCTGCGGGTACCCTCTGTTTCGTTACGCTTTGCAGCTCAGAAAAAAACTCGCCAAGGCTCAGACATTTTTCTTCGAAACCCTGCAAAGCTACACTACACTCCGGCTGCATCACACGGGAGATGGTGGTTCAAAGATGAATTTAAGCCATAAAAAAAGGCAGCCAGTTGGCTGCCTTTTTTTATGGCTTAAATTCGTATTCTTATTTTAGTTCTTAGCAGCAGCCGTCTTGCGAGATCCTTGAACAGCAGCTTTAGTCATACCGAAGAGGGTCAATACAGCTGGTACCAGTTGGGCAACAATTAACAGAGCACAGAATCCGACAAACAGAAGAACCAGGATGCCACTGTTATAGGTTTGAGTTGTATCAACTGCGAATGCTGGTATGGCGAACAGGCTCAGGGTCAGTGTAGTGATGATTGCTTTCATGATGATCTCCTTTAAAAGTTTAATTTATTTGTTTATTTCGTATCGTTTTAGTGAGTTGTAACTTCTTTATGATCACGGCCAAATAGCCCTTTGAGAGCACCAATCAACATGATTGTTGCAGGAACCAATTGACAGACAATGATTAGAGCAAAGAAGCCGATGAACAAAGAGAGGAGCAATCCACCACCACTTGCACTGTTGCTACCTGCTGCAAAAGCTGAAGAAGAAAAAGTGATCAGGGCGATTAATGTATTGCGTAATGTGTTTTTCATGATGTCCTCCATCTCTATGTTTGAATTGCTTTTTTTGTTTGCTATTGACTTAGAGTTACAGCAGTGTCCGTGCCAAGTTGAAATAAAAAACAAAAAATAATTCATAACTCATTGAAAACAAAGGATAAATATTTTATTTAAGTGGCAACAGGCAATGATGATTACATATTCACCTGTATAAACAGGACATACAGTTGGAGAGAGAAACCTCGGAAGACAACAACCCAATAACGTCGTAACTAGTTGAAATAAAAGCAACATTCAAAGAAATATAAATTGTATATATTTTTATTGTCGTAAATATTTTATTTATGCACAGTAAAAGCAAACCGCTAAAAGAAAAAACTAAACCAATCATGACCGCTGAGTTATTGATCTCTTACTCTAAAATCAGTAGTATCGCACCTTCATAAAAAAACCTCCCCTGATGAGTCAAGTAGATGGAAGAGCACAAACCGACAGATCCCATTGAGTACCGACCCAGCTTGAAAAAAATCCGCAGTCGTCGGTTGTTTCTCTGGATTATTATTCTCGCCTATCTGCCAGCCATGATGTGGGCTCTTGATTCTCCTGACTATAGAACCCGAGCCACAATCGTTTTTGTCATCTGGATTGTTTTTCTCATCATAGCGGTTATTTTTGCCTGTATTGTCCGCTGCCCACGTTGTGGAGAATGTTTCCATACCCATGGTCCAACATTTCTCCCCTTCCGTCGCTGTTTGCACTGTGCCCTGCATGTCAATGCCGATAAAAGAGCGGCGGAGGCAGAACCACCAAAAGCAAAATATGGCAAATAGTAAATAGTCGATTAAGGTAAATGTTGCTCTCCACCCTTAAACCAAGTAATCTCAGGGTATTGCCATATTAAATGGAGGTTATAGTGGATGAAATTGATGAGATCAGCCCTCAGGAACTAAAAAGCGGTCTACAAAAAATCCGGCGGCGGCGCTGGTTTTTCTGGATTACAATTATGGTTTACCTACCAGCTATGCTGGTTGCCCTCCGCTCCTCACAACCAAACCAGGCAGTTGGAATTGTCTTTGTCGTCTGGATTCTCCTCCTCATTATTGCAGTAACACTGCTAGCATTGGTCAGATGTCCTCAATGTGGAAACTGCTTTCACATGAATGGCTTTATGTTCCGCCCAGTACGAAGATGCTTCCATTGCAGACTGCACCTGACTGCGGATAAAAAGAAATGACCCCCCCGCCGTTTTTTTTGTTAAACTAGATAATGTACATTTAAATAATGGGAAAATCTGAGGCGCCAATATTTAATTGGCTTCTCTGGATTTATCCCTCATCTAAAGGGAGGTATAACATGAGAGAGAGGATCTTTGCTGTCTTGGCTTGTGCGATTTGCACGTTGTTCCTGGCCGGAACAGTCATGGCGGGCGATGTCTGTATCGACTGCCACAGTAAAATTTCACCCGGCCAGGTTAAAGACTGGGAAGCCAGCAAGCATGCCGATGCTGGTGTATCTTGCGACACCTGCCACGGTGACGCGCACCAAAATGCTGCGGACTACAAAAAAGCAGTTTTGCCCAGCGAACAAGTCTGTGCAGAATGTCACAATGAGCAATTCACCTCTTTTACTCATGGTAAACATAACATGAGCTGGAAAGTTCTGAATGCTATTCCGGCAACCCACTTTGCCCCTGATGAGCTCATTGAAGGTGGTCGCGGTTGTGGTGGCTGTCATAACATGGGGATCAGAACTGAAGAAGAAAAAGCCGTACAACAGGAAAAGGGGTATCGTTACCAGAACAACTCCTGTGACGAGTGCCACACCCGTCATGCATTTTCAATTAAAGAAGCGCAAAATCCTAAAGCCTGTCAAACCTGCCACATGGGTTACGACCATCCTCAGTGGGAAATGTGGTCCAGCTCCAAACATGGGGTTCGCTACTATGCTAAGCTAGCTGGTGATTTGCCTGAAGGTGCTGTTGCGCCAACCTGCCAGACCTGTCACTTGCCGAATGGAACCCACGAAAACAAAACCGCATGGGGCTTCCTCGGCGTCCGCCTGCCACTTCCAGAAGATCCACAGGCTGCGGCTGACCGGGTTACCATCCTGAAAGCACTCGGCGTTCTGGATCCGGAAACCGGCAAACCAACTCCAATTCTTGATGCCGTTCTATCGGTCGATGGAGTTCGTACCACTCAAGCATCATGGCAAAAACTGCGTGATGAAATGCTTGATACCTGTACCCAGTGCCACTCTTACAAATATGCCAAAGAGCAGCTCGATATGGGTGATGCCATTTTAACAAAAGCTGATCGTTTAATGGCGGAAGCAATTGAAACGGTAGCGGCACTCTACAAAGAGGGTATTATCAAAAAGCCGGAAGGCTATCCTTTCAACTACCCATTTATCCTGGCACTGATGCATACCAATGGTGCTAACTGGGATGAGAACTTGGACGGATTTTCTTATATCGATCAAGTCCTATTGCAGATGTACTTCAAGCATCGGATGCGCGCTTACCAGGCATTCTTCCATGTCAATCCAGATTACGCTTACTGGTACGGCTGGAACATGATGACCCAGGATCTGGGTGAGATTAAGCACCTAGCAAAACAAATGCGGGCAACTCATAACAAATAAACGCATTGCTGTATAACTAAAACAAAAAGGCCGTTCCCTCGGGGGCGGCCTTTTTGTTACTAAGTTTTCGTTTAGATATAATGAGAAGCGATCGCAGTTATTTTCCCGCCATTCCCTCCAGTGTCCCCTCAACCATCACCACAAATTGATTCAAATTATTCACCGCCGCTTCGTCCAAATCACTCCATTTGATATGGATACTGTCATCATCGGCATCTCCACGCTTTAAGAAAAAATGGGAGTCGGGTTTAATCTCGACAGTTACATTATCAGTCTTTATCGTAAGCATATAAAGTCTCCATTCAAAAAAAATACAGAAAGATTTTTATCTCTAGCACCATAAAAGTCGATTGGGATTATTGCTTGCGGGAAGTCAAGTGACAAACGTTGGACGCAAGCAATAATCCCAATCGACTCCTCACCAACCAATTAAAGAAAATAACCTGCATGGGCTATTTATCCCGACTCGCTTTTTCCTCAATCCCCGACACACCAAAACGGCGACGAAGTTCAGTATATATTTTTTCTGGTGGTAAATCGTAATAACCAAGAAGCACCAGGACATGAAAAAGAAGGTCGGCAACTTCGGAAACAATCTCCTCCGAATCGCCACCTTTACCGGCAACTGCGGTTTCTGTCGCCTCTTCTCCAATTTTACTGAGGATTTTATCTAAACCTTTGTCGAACAACGATTTAACGTAAGACTTTTCACCATCACCCAGTTGTTTACGTTCCTGAATAATCTGGTAGACTTCCTCCAGAATATCCTGATCCGCCTTCGCTTTAATATTTTTTTGCTGATTCATATCAATCTTTCACTATGTACTAAATCCCCTCATCCGACCTTCGGCCACCTTCTCCCTCATGGAGAAGGATTCCCCATCAAATCCGCACAGGAACTCCCTGGTCACGCAAATATTCCTTACATTCGGCAATCGTATATTCCTTGAAATGGAAAATTGACGCTGCCAGAGCAGCACTGGCGCCACCTTCAACCAGTCCCTCACGGATGTGTTCTAAATTCCCTACCCCACCTGAAGCAATCACTGGGACCTCCACCGCATCACTAATTGCACGGGTCAGGGCAATATCGTAGCCATCTTTGGTACCATCACAATCCATCGAAGTGAGGA
>JAOZOH010000239.1 GCA_029933365.1 Desulfuromusa sp.
TTTTTTATACGGATCTTGTCACAAAATAATTTTAAAAGCCCCCGGCTACAAACCGAGGGCTTTTTTGAGCTGTCCTAACACTGTCGATCAGACTACACCCATAGCCAGCATAGCACGGGAAACTTTGATAAAGCCGGCGATATTTGCACCGACCACATAGTTGCCGGGTGAACCGTACTCTTCCGCTGTTTCGTAGCAGTCTCTATGGATGTTCTGCATGATAATCCGCAGGCGATTCTCGGTGTATTCAAAGTCCCAGGAATCGCGAATGGCATTTTGCTGCATTTCTAAGGCAGAGGTAGCAACCCCACCGGCGTTTGCCGCCTTGCCAGGACCATAGGCAATGCCCGCATCCTGGAAGACTTTGACCCCTTCAGGAGTTGTCGGCATGTTCGCCCCTTCGCCAATAGCAATACAGCCATTTTTGACCAGCAGGGCAGCATCTTTACCATTGATCTCATTCTGGGTTGCTGAAGGCATCGCCACCTGACAGGGAACTTCCCAGATGTTACCACCAGCAACATATTTGGCACTCTTGCGCTCTTCAGTGTAGGCGCTGATACGGCGTCGTTCGATTTCTTTAATTTGTTGGACCAGTTCCAGATCGATACCGTCTTTGTCGTAGATATAGCCAGCAGAGTCGGAACAGGCGACAACCTTACCGCCGAGTTGATGAATTTTTTCAATGGTGTAAATAGCAACATTTCCTGAGCCTGAGACAACACAGGTTTTGCCATCAAAAGAGTCTTTACGAACCTTGAGCATTTCATCGACAAAAAAGGCCGCACCGTAACCGGTCGCTTCAGTACGAACTAACGATCCGCCCCAGTTGAGCCCCTTACCGGTCAATACGCCAGCTTCCCAGCGATTGGTGATCCGTTTGTAGGTACCAAACATAAAGCCAATTTCACGGCCACCAACACCAATATCACCAGCGGGAACATCGGTATGCTCGCCGATGTGACGGTAGAGTTCCATCATGAAGCTCTGGCAGAAACGCATGATATCACCATCGGTTTTTCCCTTGGGGTCAAAATCTGACCCACCCTTGCCGCCACCGATGGGTAGGCCGGTCAGGGCGTTTTTGAAAATCTGTTCAAAACCGAGGAATTTAACGATGCCAAGATAGACTGAAGGATGGAAACGCAAACCACCTTTGTAGGGTCCAAGAGCGCTGTTGAATTCAACTCGAAAACCACGGTTGATCTGAACTTTACCGTGGGTATCAACCCAGGGAACCCGGAAGATGATTTGACGCTCTGGTTCACAGATGCGTTCAATAAGTTTGTAGTGTGCAAACTCCGGGTTTTTGACCAGGACAGGACCTAGAGTTTCAAGAACCTCGTGAACTGCCTGGTGGAATTCTGTTTCGCCCGGGTTGCGAGCAATAACCGATTGATAGATAGGTTCAATCTTTTCATCCATAGCTGGTGACATGATTTTCCTCCTTGAAAAAGACTCTGATTAGTGAACCATGAAATAGTCAAAAAATGACTCTCTGGACTGTTGTTTGCAAATTTTATATGCAAATAAAGAACCATTATGCGCAAAAAATAGACGATTCCTTCTGATTAGCTAGAATCATTAAGTTAATGAGAATACCGGAGCCAGGATTGTTAAGTTTTTCTTTGAAGTTGCTTCCCCTTCCTGAGTTAATATCTACTCAAATCGTCGGGACTGAGTACTCCCCCTCCCCAAAAAAAAGAGATGGTTTACCACGGGGGGATTAATGTTGAAATTCAAAGGAGTCATTATTGGATAGCCCCAACCTTAAATAGATAATCTCAGGTCATTCTCCCCTCTCTTGATGTTTTGGATCACAGAGCCAGTCAGAGTTTTGCATTTCAGTTGATCCCCAGCACTTCAAATATTATTGGACGACAAACAGTAACGCCTTTCCTTTGACCGCAACCCAGGACTGGGTATATCATCCAACATCTTATTTATTCCGGTTTGCAAGAGAACTGTTGCTGGCGAGAGTAAACGGAACAAAAGTATTGGCCCATGATAACACTCCCAGACTCACCAATTCTGTTTGCTACTTTAAGCATGCTTTTTGCTGGTCTTAACGATGTTGTTTTCAAGCGTTATTCAGCAAAAGAGCGTTCTCGTGGAATGTATGTCCTTGGCATTGGTCTTGTCTGGACAATTCTACAGTCTGCGACTTTCTGGTTTAAAGGTACGCCATTCATTATAGATAGGACTACTCTGCTGTTCGGTTTTTCTGCGGGAGTTTTCCTGACTCTATCTAACCTGCTATTGATTGAAAGTTTGACTCATATCAACGTGAGTCTTGGCTCTACCATCTACCGGCTAAATACCATAGGAGTTATCCTTCTTTCCGTTGTTTTTCTCGGGGAAACAGTTGGAGTATTCAAGGTAGCAGGGATACTGATGGGGATTTGCGGTGTGTTGTTGCTTTATCAGAAGTCACATCCTGATCGTGAGAATCGAACTTTTATTTTGTTCTTTTCTGTTGCAATTATTGCCTCAATCTTCAGGGCAACCTATGGTGTCATTACCAAGGGCGGTATCTTACAACAAGCAGATCCTGAGATGATGTTGCTGTTAATTTCCTCATGCTGGATTGTCGGTGGTGGTCTTTATGCCATCGGCAAAGAACGACGATTCCGTTTTACCAGAAAAAAAATGGTCTATTCGATTCTTTCAGGGCTTTTAGTTTACCTTATTGTCAATTGCTTGATGTCGGCAGTCAAAATCGGCGAAGCCAGTATTGTTATTCCTATTGCAAACATGAGTTTTGTAATCGCTCTGACCCTCTCCGTGAGGTTGGGAATGGAAACCCTGACCTTGCGAAAAATAGGTGCCATTGTTTGCGCTGCCCTCTCGATTATTTTATTGTCACTAGCATAAGTTGGTTCAGATCACAGCCCAACTTCACCTAGGAATAAATTGCACAGATTCTGCTTATCAATAATCAGGATTTCAATTTTGAAAAACGCCTAAAATCTAAACGTGTTATGATGGACAAAATTTGTGTTTAAATATT
>JAOZOH010000240.1 GCA_029933365.1 Desulfuromusa sp.
TTTTAGGCTGGAACCCGTATGAACAGGGCGGTTGCTTTATATGGGACAGGCTCTACGTATTACCCGCCTTTTTCCAGTCATTGGTGCGTTGGAGGACAAAGTACGCTTTCGGATGATTATCGTTTCGTTTGTCTTTCTTTTTCTTTTGGCCAGTATGGAATCAGGACTGGCGTACATGCGTGAACTTTTATCTCAGGATGATGCGGCTTTAGTTGCAGGACTTTTAAGTGGTGTTGCAGATAAACCGGTAGAGATGTCTGGTCGTTGGATCACAACGGCGGCGCAGATGGGGATGGGTTTTGTCCTACCGTTCGCTTTAACATTTGTAGCCATTCCCTTAGAATCATTTATTCATTCACTTCGGACTGTTCTAGGAGTTGTTTTCGTCGGGTTTCTGCGTCTATGTGCGGGGTTATTGCGACTACTGGGTAATATCAGTCGTTATAGCGGGAAAAGTTTGGTTAATATTTACGATCTGGTCATTTTTCTGCCTTTGTGGGTTGAGAGAAAAATAGGGAGCGCAAGATTTGTCGGAAATAAAACAATTTCCTCAAGTGATAAAATTGCTTTAGATGATATTAAATCCACAGAAGAGCAGAATCGTACAAAAGCTCCGGCAAAAAAAAGGGTATCTAGAAAAACGACCACCAAAAAAACAGCAAAAGCTAAGGATGATAGTTCGATGACTCAAACACAGGAGGTTCTCTCATGAAATTTGCACTCCTGTGTGGGTTACTACTCCCCCTATTATTGACAGGCTGTTCCTCCGATTCGGACAGTGGTGCCTACAATCGGGGTATCTATTTGTTGGTTGATACTTCGGGAACCTATACTCAAGAGCTCAATAAAGCACAGCAGATTATTAATTACACGCTGGCCAAGCTAAATTCTGGAGATACTTTCGTTGTTGCCAGTATTGATACGGCCAGTTTTAGCGAAAAAGACATTATTTCTAAAATTACTTTTGATGATAGACCCAGCAAGGCGAATCAACAAAAAAGGATTTTTAAAGAGAAAATTGATCAGTATGTTAAGCAGGTTAAGTCAAGTCAATATACTGATATTACAGGGGGAATTCTTCAGGCAACAGAGTTCTTAAGTGAACGTAATTCTCGAGATAAGACAATCCTAATCTTTTCTGATCTGAAAGAAGAACTGAAGGAAGGTTATATCCGGGATATTCCGCTAACCCTCCAAGGTTTTGAAGTTGTTGCCTTGAATGTGACCAAACTCCGTAGTGACAATATCGATCCACGAGAATATATGGATAGATTGGAAAAATGGAGCGGTCGTGTTGAAGGGGGAGGTGGCCACTGGAAAGTGATTAATGATCTGGAACGATTGGATAAGTTAATTCAATAATAATTTTGGATATCATGGATCTCATCCCTATATTTATATTGCTGGCGATGGTTTGATCTTTAATCAGCTTGTGTTTAATGCGTCGCGTGATGTACCAGATTGTGACAAGTACAACTGGAATAGAGCAGGCAAGCAGAATACTTTTATCCAAACCCCACTGTTTAAGTGGCAGGCCATTAAACAGATAACTGAGTAGCCCGATTGCATAATAACTGATCGCGGCTATGGAAAGTCCTCCAACCGTTTCCTGTAAGCGGAATTGTAATTTGCTACGCTGGTTCATGGCTGCTAGCTGGGAACGGTTCTGTTCCTGCAGATTGAGATTGACCCTGGTTCTCATCAAGTCACTGGCACGTTCAATTCGTTTAGACAGATCTTCCATCCATGTTTGTACCGAATTACAGGTTCTTAAGGCCGGATTCAATCTCCGATTAACAAATTCTCCAATTGATGGTAGGCGCGTGTGGCAGAGACACTCTCAAGAAAAGAACCTATTCTCCTGTTCTTGGACACGGATGAAAGTTGTCCGCTTGGTTAATTCCTTGAGTGCCGCAGCCCCTACGTAAGTACAACTGGAACGGACCCCACCCAGAATGTCTTTCACTGTCTCTGCGACTGCTCCTCGGTAAGGAACCTCTACCGTTTTTCCTTCTGAAGCACGGTACTCAGCTACGCCTCCAGCGTGTTGACCCATGGCTGTTTCTGAACTCATGCCATAAAACAGCTTAAATTGCTGACCTTCTCGTTCAATCAACTCCCCCCCACTTTCATCATGACCGGCAAACATACCCCCTAACATGACAAAATCTGCTCCACCACCAAAGGCTTTTGCAACATCTCCGGCACTGCTACAGCCGCCATCAGAGATAATTCGACCGCCAAGACCGTGAGCTGCGTCAGCACACTCAATGACAGCTGAAAGTTGCGGGTATCCAACCCCGGTTTTCACCCGAGTGGTGCAGACTGAACCTGGCCCTATACCAACTTTGACAATATCCGCCCCTGAGAGGAGCAATTCTTCAACCATTTCTCCTGTGACGACGTTACCAGCTACAATCGTTTTATCGGGAAAGCTGTCACGGCAGCGCTTGACAAATTCAACAAACGCTTCGGCATACCCATTGGCAACATCAATGCAGATAAATTCAAGCTGCGGATGCTGAGACAAAATGCTTTTTAGATGATTGAAATCGGTTTTGGCGGTGCCGGTGCTGACCATAATCCGTTGATAGATCGTCTCGTCCTGCTGCTTAAGAAAAGACTTCCACTCTTGGAGATTGTAGTGTTTATGGATTGCTGTCAGCAGTCCAAAACTGGCAAGAACTTTTGCCAGTTCAAATGTTCCGACAGTGTCCATATTTGCCGCAATGACCGGAGTTCCACTCCACTTTCTTTGGCTGTGTAAAAAAGTAAAATTCTGTTTCAGATTGACTTGGGAGCGGCTTTTTAAGGTCGATCGTTTTGGACGAATGAGAACATCTTTAAAGCCCAGTTTCAGATCAGATTCAATGCGCATGGTTTTTCCTTGTTGGATGAATATCTAGATGAACTGTGCAAAAATAGCTTACCTGAAAGATCAAAGTACGCTGTGAAAATAGCGCAAATTGCACTTCAGGAAAAGGGCTAAGATAATTCAGTC
>JAOZOH010000241.1 GCA_029933365.1 Desulfuromusa sp.
AAAATCTGAGCTCAAACGACCAAATTTTCGCTTCAGCCCTGATAGTCCGACAGGCTGCTAGACAATTATCTTGGTGGTGAGAACAGTTTTCTAAGGTAAAAAAACCGTCTGCTGGAAGACATTCTGGATGATAAACAGTAAAATAAAACTGATCAGACAGGCAAAGATAGGGGTAGTGACCCAGCTTCCAGCAATCCCGCCAACGGTTCTCCAACGAATATTATGACCCCCTTTAAGTAGTCCCATCCCCACCACTGCTCCGACGATTGCCTGTGAACTGGAGACTGGGACCAATGGGATCGTTGGGAGCCCCAGATTGATGAGCAATTGTTCCAGCCTCTGTGAGGCAAACAGGAACAGCACCACAGAGTGGGACCAAACGGCAACTAGAGCCATGACTGGAGAGAGTTTGAATATCCCACTGCCAACGGTATCCATAACCCGCTTTGAATAGGTAACGACACCAACCGATATCGCTAAACTACCGAGGAAAAAGAGCTGCTGGGCTGGATTAAAGCGAATTCCACCCCAAAGATTGATTTCGGTAAAGGGAGAAACGGGGAGAAACACTCCAACCACGTTGGCAATATTATTTGCCCCCAGGGCAAAGGCGCCGAAGGCCCCCATCAGCAGAAGCCCATATCTGGTCATTTCATCCAGTCTAAACATGTGTGGTTTCCACTTGAGAATGAAATACGAGGTAATTTTATAGGAGATGACAGCAATGATCCCCGACAAAATTGGACAGGCGATCCATGTTATAACAATTTTTGAAAGAGCGTTGCTGTCTGTCGGTGATCCAGAGAAAAGGTTCCACCCAATGATCGCTCCGACAATCGCTTGGGATGTCGATACGGGGTAGCGCGCTAAAGTCATTAAATAGACGCTCATGCCGGCGGAAAATGCGACCACAAAAGCACCTGCCACTGCGTTGACCGCCCCCAGTTTCCCCAGAGTGTGGGTTGCTCCGGCACCACTGATGACCGCTCCCAGAATCACAAAGATACAACAGAAGATGGCAGCGGTCCGAAACTTGAGCATCCGCGAACCAACTGCAGTCCCAAAGACATTGGAGGCATCGTTTGCCCCTAGTGACCAACCGAGAAACATCCCACTGGATAAAAAGAATAAAAACATAAAGTGAACCTAGAGCGAGCGTTTAATGACGTAGATAGCGAGACTGTCACCAAGGTCTTCCGCTTGGTCGGCAATCTTATCAATTCTTCTGCAAAGATCACGCAGCTGCATTTTTAGGTCCAGCCCCATATCGGGATCCCCGAAAATCATTTTTTGTAAGCGGGTGCCCGCTTTGTCCGCCTCAGTTTCCCAGAAGGCGACTTTATGAATGTGGTCAGTGGCTTGAGAAATATCTTTAAAATAGGCCCGGAGTGAGAGGGTGGCAGCTTCAACTGCATGGATAACACAATTGACCAAAGATTTAAGGTCTTCATGGAATTGGGCGGCAATTTGTGGGCGCTCTATTTCAATTTGGAAGAGGACCCCTTTGAACCGTCCGAGAACCGCATCCATCCGCTCAATGAGCTCAAGGACATCGCCGCGGGATTCAGGAATCAGAGTTTTTCGATAGAGTAAGTCTTCAATGGAATGGCGCAGGGTATCAGCTTCCTTCTCGGTCTCGACAATATGGGTCAGATGCTCTTGGAAATTGTCGAGATTTCCGCTTAGATAAGCATCGATTCCCTGGACAAAAATCAGACCAGATTCACTGGCTAGATTGAGAAAACTGTCAATCTCTTTTTCAATTCCGGTACGACTCTTAAAGATGCTAACAAATGCCATTGGTGACCCCTTCAATACTCAAAGCTATTGATTAAGTGGAAACTTGAAAAGTTGCTACTAATGATTTACAAGGATAGTAAGTATACCGTGAATTACAAGGAGTTTTTGTCTTGAACGGAAATAATGAGCGGTTTCTTGTGCACCGTCATAGCCCTCCGCTTAAGTCTTTCACTATCCATTGTGCTGTTTTTTGCCCTTCATGCCAACATTGACCTGCCACATCGACCGGTTGCGGGAGATTATCTGCGGTGTAATAGATGGGGATATGTGTAGAGTCGTGACCAGCAGCGTGGTATTGCTGGACATTACCAGCTGAATAATATGCCGGATCTGAACAACGGCCAAATTGGTCAATGATTGGGCTGCCAGTTTGGTTATCGAGTTCCAGATGACTCATACGGGCAAGGGTTGATTCCGGGGTGAACTTTCCGGTGAAGAGAATACCGTCACAGGCAAGATGACGAATATTGCCATCTTTATCTTTGACCAGAACCGCCTCAACCCGATCATCCCCAATAATTTTTTCAATTTGAGTCTCCAGAAGCAACGGGACACCAAATACTCGTGCTGCATAGTGGATTGGCCAGCGTACGGTGGGGCGTTGACCCTCTTCAAGCATTACTACCGGTTGGATTTTTGCTTTTTTACAGGTAAAGAGGGCAGAAAAACTGACGATTTCAGTTCCAATAACAACCGGACGGCGGAATGGCACCATATTTTTCAGATAGAACATTGACTGCAGGGTGCCGGTGTTGCAGATTCCCAGTGCCCTGTCACCCGAAACCAACCGAGCAGAACGGGGTGTTTCTCGTGTCCCTGTCGCCAGAAGGATCCGTTGTGCTGTCAGCTTTATGATTCCTGCAGAGGATGCAACGGTGATTTTCCCCGCCGGTTCCAGCATTGTTACGGTATGATTCAAAGCAATAGTAATGCCATTTTTGTGGGCAGTTTCGACCAGTTTTTTTGCATAAGTTGGACCAGTTAACACCCGTTTGTATTCACGGATACCAAATGGCGGATGGCCGCAATGACGAGGGATTCCACCAGCTTCAGACTCCCGCTCCAGCACAATCACCCGATCGATACCCGATTTTTTTAGTTCCAGTGCGGCAGCGAGACCTGCTGGCCCGGCACCAATAATTGCGACATCGTAGCTTGCAGATTTAAGGAGATCAGTCATCATTATCTCCTAGCCCTAG
>JAOZOH010000242.1 GCA_029933365.1 Desulfuromusa sp.
GGAAGCAAAATAAAATCTGTCGCTAATTTACAGAAAGAATGTTGCTTTATCATCTCGTTGACGGATTTCTATACTGTGGCTGCATGGAAATAGTCTGGTTACCGCTGTTTTTGCAAGTGCATCATTAGCTGAACTTTAATTGTTATCCTTTTTGAATTAACCGGAAGTTATGCCCACACTCCGGTAATTTTCCGACCACATTTGCTGCAGCTACCATCAGTCATATTGTTTTGCCGGAGACTGAAACCAAAACGATTGATCAGTTCAGCACCACAATTCGGGCAGTAGGTGTTTTCTCCACCCTCGCCGGGAATATTGCCCTCATAGACATAGTGCAGCCCCTCTTCAATGCCTATTTCCCGCGCTTTGTGCAAGGTGGCCACTGGTGTAGGCGGCCGATCCAACATCTTATAGGTGGGATAAAAGGCCGTCACATGCCAAGGGATGGTTGGAGAAACGGATTTAATAAATTTGGCAATATCGCGTAACTCTTCCGGTGAGTCATTCAGTCCCGGGATGATAAGCGTGGTGACTTCAACCCATACTCCGAGTTCATGCATCAGTTGCACGTTGTCAAGAACAGGCTGCAGCCTGGCTTTGCAGACCGTCTTGTAAAAATTATCAGTATACCCCTTAATGTCAATATTGATACCGTCCAGGATCGGCGCCAGGTGACGGGTGACTTCCGGGGTCATATAGCCGTTGCTGACAAAGACATTTTTCAGCTGTTGCTCATGGGCGCGTATTGAACAATCGTAGGCAAATTCATAGAAAATTGTTGGCTCTACATAGGTATAACAGACACTTGCGCTTCCGCTTCGGACGGCTTCTTTAACGACGCTTTCAGCTGTACGCTCAGTGCCTACGATCTCATCATTGTGAAGAAGTGGATATTGTGAGATATCGTAGTTTTGACAGTGGAGGCAACGGAAATTACAACCTACGGTGGAGATAGAGAAAGCTCTGCTGCCGGGTAGAAAGTTGAATAAAGGCTTTTTTTCGATGGGATCGACGTTTTCCGCAATCAGTCGACCATAAACAAGGCTGTATAAAACACCGCCCCTGTTTTCCCGCACTTTGCAGATACCTCGCTTTCCATCACTTATGTGACAACGATGGTTGCACAGCCCACAGATAACCTTGTTTTCTTTTTCAGCTTTATAAAACATGGCTTCTTTCATGTTTTCGTCTTCCTCTCTCTTTTCATCACGATACCGTCAATAAAAATCGAAAAAAAATTGTTATTTTACATCAGGTTAAAGAGCTATGTTTCAATTCCAGATTAAGTTACTCCCGGTTTTCATCGTTATTCAGTTCGCCGGTAAACGGAACAAAGGCAACAGGCAAAATATTTTTACTGGTAAATTCACCTTTTTCATCTTTTTGAATCAGCATAAGTTCCTGGGGCATATAGGGTTGACCAACAGGAATAACAAGTCTGCCACCAGGCTTGAGCTGCTTTTTCAGGGCCGGCGGTATATGGCTGACAGCAGCCGTGACGATGATTCCATCAAAAGGGGCATGTTCCTGCCATCCTTTGGAAGCATCCCCCTGGCGTACTTCCACATTTTGGCAGCCGAGTTTTTCAAGGAGTTGAGCTGCTTTTAATGCCAGAGCCGGGATGATCTCAACCGTATAGAGCTTTTTTACCAGTTGTGAAAGTATCGCTGCCTGGTATCCCGATCCGGCGCCCACTTCCAGGATCGTATCGTCCTTGTCCGGACAAAGCAGGTCGGTCATCAGGGCAACAATGAAAGGTTGGGAAATTGTCTGGTCGTTACCGATAGGTAAGGGTTCGTTTTTATACGCCCATTGTTTTAGCTGGTCCGGCACGAATTCCTCGCGCGGTATCCTGGCGATGGCCTCCATGACCTCGGGCATACATGCAGCTATACCCGTGTAATGCCGGGTGGATCGGAACTCTGCATCAATACTTCGCAACATCGCATTTACTTGTTGTAAACTCATCAGTTGAAAATTCTCCGCTTTCCTTTTCCCGTGTTTTACTGCCGATTAATATTTCGGTTCAATAAAATGTTGGTTTGTCGGTAAAAGCTGTAATCATACAAAGTTTTATGCAACTCGTTAATGGTATCTTAGTTCATTAGTTGTAACTGCTCAGTAAGATGGGCTGGTGATGTCCATGGGAAAGGTGTCTGGCGCCTGGATGGCGACAGTTAAGCCCCAAGGATGGGTAAAAGCGACCCTTGGAATGGGCAGCACAAGATCATCATCACCCGTACTGAATAGTTGCTATTAGTTTATCATTGTTTCTGTAGAATTCTAGACCATCAACTGGATTTGTAGTATTACGAAGCCCTCGGTATCCTGATAAGTATTTGATATAATACAATTTTCAAAATTTTGGGGGTCAGATGGTTCGGTACTTAAAAACTTTGCAGGGGTTATATCCAACTTCTCTAAACCTTTTCGTTAAGCCGTTTGTACAAGTTTAGACAAGGTATGATCATTCTTCGGATTCAATAACAATTTTTTCAAAAGGAAGATCATCGGGTAAACGCTGATCAAATTTTTTCTGCTCAGACCTTTTTTTGATCTTACTTTGCAAACCACGGACAACAAAACCTGCAGCTGTATTGCTGACAGGACTCTTCTTCGATATTCGAGGAACCGTTCAGAATTCCGCGACAGTATCCGACTATTGAAAATTTCTGTTTTCATCTATTTGGACAGGACGATCAGGATCGCCACCAGGATACCCGCTCCCAGAGCGATCAGACTGAATTTTGCGTGTTCCTTTTCTGCCTGGGGCAAAAGATGTGTCGCCCCGACATAGACCAGTGCACCGGCAGAGAGTGAGAGCAGAATCCCAAGCAGCGGTTTATCTATCTGGCTTATGAGGGGATAGGAGACAAGCATTCCTAGAGGTGTTGTCAAAGCAGCAGCGAAAAAGGCGAGAAGCAGTGCTGTTTTCTCGCTAAAACCTCCGCGTATAAGCAGAAGATAGGTAATGATACCTTCAGGAAATTCATGCAATA
>JAOZOH010000243.1 GCA_029933365.1 Desulfuromusa sp.
CGAACATAATAGCCACATTCGGACGCAGGTTGGTCTGGTAGATTTCCGTATCATCGGCACAAACATATCGATTAGCTAAGAAAATAACGCTTATTAAAAGTATGGGGAGAAGAAAAAGAGCTATGGGTTTTTTCCTGCTCATTATTGCCTCCTAATGATATAACGTAACTGATTCCCGTGATTACAACTTTGGGCCAATCTTATTTTCTACCGTTTTGACAGATGACCTTTTGAGCCCTTTGCGTATAGCTCTGGTTAGAGTACTGTAATAGTAGGAGTTGAAAAGATTTAATGAATAACCGGCTTTTCTTGTTGGACGATAGAAATGATAGCGAATTTTGGCTCGATATTTGGGAGGATCATTGGTTATGTCGGTGATGGTCTGGTCAACTTGGTCATGGTCATCGATGCCGTCACCATCCTCATCTCTTGGCTCACCACTGGTGGTGATATTTCTGACACCTAAACTGGGATCGGTGGCGATTTTGGGAACTTCAATCTGATTGGTGCCGTCAGCAATAAAAAAATCGCGGGTGATTAATCTTTGATTAAGAGCGATTCGACTACTAGTTGTTGAGTCTGTTGCAACCCCGATAGCAATCATTGCAGCGACAACCATAATCATAAGACATATGACCAGGGCCATACCTCTTTCATTATTAAAGCTAAAGCGAGTGGAATCTTTACTTTTTTCGAGTGTCATCAGTGATTTCTCATGAAAGATCTGATAGATAATTGATGATTTATGGTGCCATCCGTTTTTTTGTAGCCACCTAAGGAAATGTTGTTATTGCCGGGATCCTTCTTTTCCCAGACAGTATAAAGCTCTATCATTTTGATGTCAGTGTTTGGGAGACCGGCAGTTACCTCCCAGCGAGTGTAATAATTAAAATTTCCCTCAGAAGTTAAAAACCACTGTTTCCCATCCTTGGACACACCCAAACTATTGGGAGGATGGGATGTTGGGTTGCTGTCGGAGTCGTTATCGGCTAATAGGAGGTGATCGTATGGTAGCGCTACAAGTTGTTCCATGAATTCCTGTGCGATAATTGTGGCACGATTCATTTCTCGTGCAAAAACCCGATTTTGAAGCGAACGACTTTGCAGGAAACTATAGCCCAATACCCCGAAAGCCATGACGACCATCGCGACCATCAACTCAATGAGAGTAAATCCCTTTTTAGATGTGCTTTTTTGGGGTGAATATGGGAGTAACATGACTTTTTGAATCCATATAGTATTTTAAAGGTTTAAATTGCGGATAAAAACAATTGATTCAAGACGGTGACGATGATAATGCTCATTATAGAGAGTGTTGACGTTGCTTGGGTTTGAACTTTGATAAGTAATGATATGGTCCGCTTGGGTATATTGACGTCCAACCATAGTTGGTTGGTCGTCGTAGAGATCGGTAAATTGTTCTTTTTGTTCGGGGTGCAGGGTTATGGCTAGTAGTATAATGCGTATCGCTATTACCTTATCGGCATTGAAGTTTGGATCCGTTGGATCTGAAATTATAGTATTAACCCAGTCCGCGCTTGAAGATGGATTAAAAACTCCATCACCATCTATGTCCCAGCCAAACTGAAACTGCAAATCTTCTATTCCTTCGGCGATTTCATCCCGGGTTAGATTTTCAATCTTTTGCACGAGGTTGGGAACCGATTTCGCTGGGCTATATTCGTTGGCTAGTTTTATCGAATAAGTGTAAGCCCGTACTCTGAAAACGCTGTCAAGCTCGCTAACCTCTACAGTTGTTCCAAAAGTAATTGATTTGTTGCTGGTATTAATTCCTGTAACCAAAAGAGCTGCTTGTGTGGTTGACGGAGAAATATAACAGAATTTTTTATCATCCGCAGTGCTACTGAAAAAAGGGTTGTTACTGCTATCATTGAAAGTTTTAAGAACAATTGTAGAGGTAGGAGCGGTGTACGAAGGAGTACTGGAATTATTATCATCGTCGTCAACATCAGAAACTTTTTCCAGAGCACAAACAACTGTCAGGCTATCCGGTCCCGTCGTGCTATTGACGTGAGTGAGTACAGCGTTGTAGGTGGTGCCATTGATAGTTAATCCATGTTGTTTGATATCATCTTTGCAGCCAAATCCAGCCATCCTGATCTGCCGGGTCAGGCGATCCATGGCAACATCGGCATTCATTTGCATATCGATGAGTTCTTCTTCGCTGTAATATACCTTGTTTTGCGAAATGATAACGCCCATTACGCCAACCACGATAATGCCGAGGATGGTTAGGACAACCATCAGTTCAACCAGAGTAAATCCCTTAATTTTTTGTTTTTTCAAGTCTGATCCTACCTATATTGTTTACAAATATCGTGTATTCCGGGTTCGTGGTACCTTTATTGACGATAGTGATACTGCCCGAATTGGCGGTTCCTCTAGGAGTGAAGGTTATATCACTCCCGGAAAAGGAAAATTTATCTGTATATTTTGTGGTGTTGATAGTATTTACGACATTGCCGGCTGAGTCCAGACTGGTAATGATATAACCATCACTGGTGGCATTGATTTTTACTTTGACGTTTAAATCACTTTTTACCGCTTCAAATTTGGCTTGTGTCATATGTGACTTTAATGTATGTGCACAACTTTTCAGGCGATAACTTGCTGTATTCAGGTTGCCGAAAGTAAACGCGGCGATAATCGCTATAACGCCCACGGTGACCATCAGTTCAACTATGGTGAAGCCTGCGGATTTCAGCTTCATTTTCTGTGGATGAGTAAACTTTGACATGGAGGCCTGGTTACATAAAAGTCACTTTAATTACGTAATTGTAATAAGTTTGGGGCCAATAAGGCACAAAAACTGCCCTGTTAAGAAAAACTTGCAAGTCATATTCCAGTTCTTTACTGCTTTTTGCCGATGACTTGTTTTGCTTTTTCCCGGTAGCGACAGACATTTTATCTCTTTTCCCAGTGTTGCTAATTTCGGCAGATATCCAGAAAAGTTGAGTTAATAAAAAATTA
>JAOZOH010000244.1 GCA_029933365.1 Desulfuromusa sp.
ATTTTATGTTCGCGGCAGTAGCTGAGCAAAGGTCGATAGAAGGCAAAGTTCATCCGCCAGTTATGATACCAGTCAACTTGTTGTAAAAACTCTTTTTCCGACAAATCACCACTAATCCAAAGATCCAGAACGGGTTGCTGCGACGGGGTGAACATCTCCATTGCCAGAGTGATTTTTTCGGGGTTGTGCTGCTGCAAAGCTCGAAGGATATCCTCTTGCAAACGATGTGAAGCGGGGTTGTCATGGGTTTCGCCGACAAAGACGACTTGTGTACGGCTGGCCTGCTCCAGCATCACCTGCTGATCGACATAGATTCCGGTTGGTAAATGGAGGATATCGCCGATAACTGGCTCATGATCGGGAGGGTAAGGGAGCTCAGGGTTGCCCAGATATTGTGTGGCGGGTTGACAGCCAATAAGTGACATCATCATGACTAATAGGGGAAAAAGAAACTTAGCTTTCATCTCTTATCTCTCAATAAATGTTTTTAGCATAAAATATTTCTGTCATCTCCTGCTCAAGAATTGACTTTACTTTGTCACGTTCCTCGTCAGACAGGTCAGCGTAGCTGGTCGCAAAGAGGTATTGATTGAGGTCAAAATCTTTGAGTAACATTTTGGTATGAAACAGGTTCTCCTGGTAAATATTGATATCGACACACTGGTACTGGTCACGGATTCCTTTACGGATGTATTGCTGAATACTGTGAATCCGGTGATCTATATAATGTTTGCGTCCTTTGATGTCCCGGGTAAAGCCGCGCACCTTGTAATCCATCAAGACAATATCGGATTCAAATGATGAAATTAGATGGTTGAGTGCTTTCAATGGACTGATTCTACCACAGGTGGAGACATCTATATCAACCCGGAAGGTGGAAATTCCTGATTTTGAATCAGTTTCTGGATAGGTGTGGATGCAGAGGTGACTTTTATCCAGGTGGGCGACAACTGTATCGGGTTTGGGCTCAATCGGTTCTTCGGCAATCAGGATGGTGACCGATGCCCCCATCGGGTCGTAGTCCTGGCTGGAAATGTTGAGAATATTGGCACCGAGAATATCGGAAACTTCAGTTAAAATTCGGGTCAGTCGCTCAGCGTTGTATTCTTCGTCAATATATTCCAGATATTCTTTGCGTGCTTGGGGCCGTTTGGCATAGCAGACATCATAGATATTGAAGGTGAGGCTTTTCGTCAGGTTGTTAAACCCGCGCAATTTGATTTTTGGTTTACGTTTGGGGCGGGTGATTTTTTTTGCACACATCGGCAAGATTCCTGAAAAAGCACCGGACAAAGGTTGCCCGGTACTATAAGTTCCCAGTGATAAATTTCAGGCGGTATCGCTCTGCAAAATCCATGAACTGGCTAAGCAAAAAATTTGTCCGACAAGACGCCCGATTTTTTCAGAGGAGAAGGCATACACCCGTATGTCAAGCTTCTGAAAAAAATGGGCAACGCCGTAGGGCGAAACTTTTTGCGACGCCAGCTATATAGCTTTTTTTACCTCTCGCTCACCCATGACTTTGTAAGCACAGAGTGAACCGCACATGGTGCAGGCGCCATGTGATTCATCAACTCCCGACTCATCACGCCAACGTCGTGCTTTTTCCGGATCAAGAGAAACCGAGTATTGTCCTTCCCAGTCAAGATTTTTACGATAGACCGCCATCGCATTGTCTTTTTCAATTGCTCCGGGAATACCTTTAACAATATCGGCAGCGTGGGCAGCAATGCGTACCGCCATGACACCTTCATGAACATCTTCGATTGTCGGCAGGCGTAAGTGCTCGCTGGGCGTCACATAACAGAGGAAATCGGCTCCCGCTGCAGCAGCTACAGTTCCACCGATGGCTGCGGTAATATGATCGTAGCCGGGGGCAATATCGGTAACCAGTGGTCCGAGGACATAGAAAGGGGCTCCGTGGCAAAGACGTTTTTGCAGTTTGATATTGGCTTCAATCTGGTTCAGAGGGACATGGCCGGGGCCTTCAATCATCACCTGAATGCCAGCATCCTGAGCGCGTTGGGTCAGTTCGCCGAGGAGAATCAGTTCTTGAAGCTGGGCACGATCACTTGCATCTGCCAGACATCCTGGACGAAAACCATCCCCTAGTGAAAGAACCGCATCGTAGGGGCGTACCATCTCCAACAGCCGATCATAGAATTCGTAGAGGGGGTTTTCAGCATTGTTGTAGTCCATCCAGCCGACAGTGAAGGAACCACCTCTGGAAACAACTTCCAGTAGCCGACCTTCTTTATCCATCCTCGCGACAGTTTCGCGGGTGACACCGCAGTGAACGGTAATAAAGTCAACGCCATCATCCAGGTGCTTTTTGACCCCGGCAAAAATATCATCAACCGTCATGTCGACAATCGGCTTGCCTTGTCTTATCACGGCATCACAGGCGGCCTGGTAGAGTGGGACACTGCCGATGCAGAGATCTGTTTCGGCTATGATAGCGGCGCGGATTTCATCAATTGGACCACCGGTTGATAGATCCATTAAAGCATCAGCTCCCGCTGCCGCGGCAACTTTAGCTTTCTCCAGCTCTTTGTCAATGCTGGTATCATCCTGACTGGTACCGAGGTTGGCGTTGGTTTTGGTGCGTAAACCTTCGCCAACGGCCAATGGACTCCCGTTGGTATGTTTGTTGTTGCGGCAAATAACCGCAGTTCCTGCGGCAATTCTTTGACGTAGAATTTCCGGATCAATATTTTCAGTGGTGGCGGCTTGGCGAACCAAATCGCTGATCTGCCCCTGACGGGCCATTTCCAGTTGAGTCATAAAGAGATACCTCAAACAGATAAAAGCAGCGCTGAAGTGGTCGCACTGCGGTTAAAAGATACGAAATGATGCAGTTCTTGATCGAGATAAGTCAACATAGTTAGTGTCCTGTCATGTATGGAATGTTGCAAAATTGCGTCGGGATTTTGCGTGTCAACAAGGCGTGGCTTTCGCTGCATAGCCAAAGCTATACAGCGGAA
>JAOZOH010000245.1 GCA_029933365.1 Desulfuromusa sp.
CATGTTAGAAACATGGAGCTTGCTTCAGACTCATCTCATTTTGGAAGAGGCTAATTCTTGACATAAACTTGTAACTGTTGCTAAATTGCCGCGTTCGGCTGCACACAAAATGTGGTCAAAATAACTTGAATTCAGTTCAATTATTCTCTAGAGATAATTTAAATGCGTTTTTCTGATTCCCCTCCTGAAACTGATCTGCCTAAAGGTGTGCGTGACTTTCTCCCTCTTAAAGCTGCGAAGGTAGAATATCTACAGTGGCAATTACAACAGGTTTATACCTCTTGGGGGTTCCGCCCGGTGATTACTCCGCAACTCGAATACCTCGATGTTCTAGAGCGTGGGCTGGGTGAAGGGTTACGTGATCGGACGTTTCGTTTTGATGATCGTCAGAGCGGTCGAATGCTGGCATTTCCTCCCGATATGACGCCACAGATTGCTCGGATTGCGGCAACCCGGATGAGTGAACGGCCATTGCCGCTACGCCTTTGTTATAGTGGTCGGGTATTGCGTCATACTGAGCAGCAAGCGGGTAAAGATCGAGATATTTTTCAATCCGGAGTGGAACTGATCGGTCTCGATAGTCCAGAAGCTGATGCCGAGATGATCGCGATGGCCGTTGAAGCATTGGCAGCAGTTGGTGCCCAGGAATTCACCATCGATATCGGTCAGGTTGAATTCTTCCGTGGGGTTATGGATGGTTTGCCCCTGGATGATCGTCTGGCAGGGCGGGTTGCCGATGCGATTTTGCGCAAAGACAGCTCGGAACTGAAATCATTATTGGAAAAGAGTCAACTGAAAGACAGTGCTTGTGAAGAGATCCTGGCGTTACCGCGACTTTACGGCGGGCGGGAAGTTCTTGACCGGGCAGAAGCATCGGTGAGTAACGAGCGTTCCCGCCAGGCACTTGACAGTCTGGCTCAGGTTCTGGATGTTCTCGATGTCTACGGGGTTCTTGATCATGTCACTCTGGATCTTGGAGAATTGCGCGGCCTGAACTATCACACCGGGATCACTTTTCAGGGCTTCCTTTCTGGAATCGGGCAAACCGTCTGCAGTGGTGGCCGCTATAATAACCTGACAGAAAAGTATGGTTTTTCTGCCCCATCCACTGGATTTACTTTTAGTCTGTTGCATCTGTTGTTTGCCTTGGATAAAGTGTTAGATGAGCGGGTTGTCCCAACTTGTGATCTGTTGATATTTTCCACTGGGGAAAATTTGCGGGCGGCGCAGAAATTGGCTTGTCAGTTGCGTAAACAGGGTTATTCTGTGGCACGCGATATTCTTGATCGTTCTCAAGCTGACGCGCTCGACTATGCCAAACAGATGAACTATCGTTTTATGGCTGTGGTTGCCGGAGAAGATCGGGACATCAAAATAATTTCTTTGCTGGATGGGGAGAAAAAACAAGTTTCCTGGCAGGAGTTGAACCAGAACGATTTTGAGTTATAATGATTCTTTAATTTAATTGGTGACATCACGTTATCAACATAACAGGAGCAAAATAAGGACATGGCCAACGTAATTATCGTCGGAGCCCAGTGGGGTGATGAAGGCAAAGGGAAGGTAGTTGATATCTATACTGAGTACGCTCAGGAAGTGGTGCGTTTTCAGGGGGGGAATAATGCTGGGCATACTTTGGTCGTCGGTGACGAGAAGACGGTTCTTCATCTGATTCCTTCCGGAATTCTTCATGAGGGTAAGCGTTGTATTATTGGTAACGGAGTTGTGCTTGATCCTAAGGTTTTTCTTGAAGAAATTGATGGTTTAAGAAAGAAAGGCTATTTAAAGAACGATAGCCAATTGATGGTCGATGGTGCCGTCCATCTGATTATGCCTTATCACATAAAAATCGATATTGCCCGGGAGCAGAAATCGGGAGCGAAAAAAATTGGCACAACGGGCCGGGGCATTGGGCCAACCTACGAAGATAAAGTTGGTCGTCGGGGTATCCGTTTTGCTGATTTACTTAAACCAGAGACCTTCAAACGTAAATTACATGAGGTTTTACCGGAGAAAAACTTTTATCTAGAGAAATTCCTTGGTGAACAGCCGTTGTCTGAAGAGGCGATTATTGAGGAATATCTGGGCTACGCTGAACGTTTACGTGGTTATCTGGGGCGTGCTTCAACCACTTTGGATCAAACGATAAAAGCGGGGCACAATGTTTTATTTGAAGGGGCTCAGGGCAGTCTGCTTGACGTTGATCACGGCACTTATCCCTATGTTACCTCTTCATCCACCATTGCTGCCGGAGCTTGTATCGGAACAGGTATCGGCCCCCATTTGATTGACGAGGTTGTTGGTATTTCCAAAGCTTATGTAACCCGCGTTGGCGAAGGACCGTTCCCAACCGAGTTGGATGATGAAATGGGGGATCAACTGCGTGCTGCCGGAAGTGAATTCGGCGCAACAACCGGTCGCCCACGGCGTTGCGGTTGGCTTGATATCGTTGCCCTGCGTGAAGCAGTTCGTACTAATGGTCTCACTGGAATTGCACTAACCAAAATGGATGTTCTAAGTGAGCTGGAAACGGTTAAGGTTTGCACCGCTTATCGGTACAAAAATGAGCTGCTGGAAGAGTTTCCGCAGGATTTTGACGTGCTAAAAGAGTGTACCCCGGTTTATGAAGAAATTCCCGGTTGGCAGAAAGATATTTGTTCTCTTGAAAACTACGCTGAACTTCCCCAGCAAGTTCAAGATTATGTTAAAAAAATAGAGGCTTGGACTGGTTGTCCTGTCGTTCTTGTATCGGTTGGTCCACGTCGGGATCAGACCCTTTTTTGCAGCAACCCGTTTACCGAAAAGGGCTGAGAAAAGAGTTGACGCACCGAAATGATTCACGTATAAAGTCCTTTCGTTGTTTGGGCCGGTAGCTCAGTTGGTAGAGCATCTGACTTTTAATCAGATGGTCGTGGGTTCGATCCCCCCCCGGCTCACCATTTAACGTGTAGCATCCTGCGGATTCAATTTCCGCAGGGACTTA
>JAOZOH010000246.1 GCA_029933365.1 Desulfuromusa sp.
AAGATTACATCGGTAGCATAGCTGAATTTGCAGGTAAGGACGAATTCACCCTGCCCCCGACTGACAGCTTTTTTATTTCTATAATCGACAAAAACCAAACTAAGGTCAAATCATGTCAGAAGAAAAATCACCATGGATGTGTCACATATGTGATCATTATTCTACCATCGGCGAAGGTCTGGTCTGTAGTGAATGCTATAAAATCACTTGCAATGAACACATGACCACAGCAACCGTCTTGAACAAGGAATCCGGTCTCTACGAACTAAAAATGATTTGTGTTGAATGTCAGTTCAAAAAGACTTTAAATCAATAATACCAAACCCGACCCCACTGAACACCGAGAAAATAATGTCAAACTCAAATAGTAGACTTGTATATTCTGATGAGATTGGACCTAACTGCCCGAAGTGTGGTCAGCCTCTGCAAAAATGCCAGTGCAATAGCAACCCCTCCAAAAGTCTAAAGGGTGACGGTATTGTTCGTATCCAGAGGGAAACCAAAGGGCGTAAAGGTAAAGGAGTTACCCTGATTACCGGCATCCCCCTGGCGGGAGACGAGTTGAAATCACTGGCAAAACTCCTGAAGCAGAAATGTGGAACCGGTGGGACAGTCAAAAATGGCATCATAGAGATTCAGGGAGATCATCGAGATCTGTTGATGGGCTTACTTGAAAAGAAGGGGTGGAAAGTTAAAAAAGCTGGTGGCTGAACCAGTTAAATGATCCGAACCGGCGCAAACCCTCCACCCTCAGTTCTTAAATTTGTCACCTGACCTTGATACAACCTGGCCCCCACCCCGATGAGATGATCACGGTACACAAACAGGCGTAAGTCCATTTTAAATTCTTCACCACTCTCAGATATTTCAACTGACGGAGCAACAACATTCTGCACCAATGTTGTTTCCGGATCCAGATCGGCAAAACGTTTTCTTGTAATACCCTTCCCCATCAACACGCCACGACTGGCAAATCTGGTGACAGGCTTAAAAATTAGCTTTTTACGCCGAGACCAAATATCGTCCTGATCCTGTTCAGACAACAAGAAGCTTGGCGGGATCATTTCCAACAATAACTGCCTATCCAGAACAGACAGATCCAAGACCTCCAGAGCTTCCGGATCAGACCAGAGCACCATCCGTCGTTTGTCAGCCAGTAAACCGTAGGCAAAGGGATTGGGGGAGAGACAGACCTGACCCGCAAGATAGGCCATTTTCAGTTCCGACATCAGGTCAGTTTCAAGATAAAAATCGCAGTGCCGATTATAAATCAGATCAATTTTTTCATCACGAAAATAGACTCCCTCTGGGCGCACCTGAAGCTGTTCAAGGGAAGCAACTTGAGCGTCAATTCCATACTGACTCAACCAGTTACAACAACCGACCATTTCAGGAAGGAGCGGCTGTTGTTCAACGTTTTCATCGACCACTGCAACTTTTTTTAATGGCCGGTCGCCTCCAGAAAAACCATGCCATTCCTGCAGATAACTTTGCAACAACCGTTGTTGAAAACGTTTTGACAGATAAAGGGGGGAAGCCTTCCCAGCCAGCTGCTCACTCAACCAAGCAATATATCCGCCACCCGCATTGGTATTCACCTCGATTAACCGAGGACCATTGGCCGTCAAATGAAAATCATATCCCATCATCAATGCCGCATGACCGGGATTGAACCGGGCCACCTCTGGCAGGTCTGGAAATACCTGTTCACGGTATGTTTCTGACTGGCTCAACCGAAACAATAAACGCACCAGCCGTAACATTAGGCGTAAATCCTGATGTGGCAAATGCGCGGTTAACCGACTGATCGGGAGATTCTTATCAACAGACATCTTAAAAAGAATTGATGCGACGGATAAAGGACTTAAGCAAACCGTAGCTACGCCGATTAAATTCAACCGTCAAGCGTGGAAGATGCTTTAAGTCGGGCTGGTCATCTTCCTCCGGCAAAGGAGAGCTTAAGCTCATTTTCCCACCAGGAATCAGAATTCCCCCAAACTCGCTGGTTAAAATCTGTAAGTGATCGGAATCAAGAACCTTATTCAAACGGATAATCATCTTATTTCTAATAAAACGCAGTGAATGGTAATTGCGATAAAAATCATCAATGATTTTCAGCGCTTCAACAGGATCTTTGGTAATAGAGAACAAGGAAAAATCCTCACCAGAGATCAATCCCCGCTGCAACAAACTGCCCCTGAGAAAATCCAACCAATCCTCCCAGTAACCATCACCATCATCAATCATCACCAGTGGGATCGGTGGGTTCTTACCGGTTTGGATCAGAGTCATAATCTCCATCGCTTCATCAAGAGTACCAAACCCTCCCGGAAACATGACAACAGCATCGGCCTCTTTTAGAAAAGCGACCTTACGATTGAAAAAATACTTATAAGTGATGACTTTTTCATCCTGGTCCATCACCGGATTTGTATCCTGTTCAAACGGCAGTCGGATATTGACCGCAAAAGAATTTTCAACCCCGGCACCTTCATTGCCTGCCCGCATGATTCCAGGACCGCCACCGGTAATCACCATATAATTTCGTTCAGCGAGTAATCGGGAAAATTCCACACACTTTTTATAGATCGGAGCATCGGAAGGGGTTCTGGCACTACCAAAAATAGTTACTTTTTTGCGATCCCGATAAGGAGCGAATACTTTATTTGTGTAACGCATTTCCTTCATGGTGGTACGCATCAGTTTTTGATCTGCCAGATAATCATTTTCCTGGCCTGACTTCAGGGCTCCCATAATCATTTCCCGGATCATCTCCGGATGATAAACCCCAACCTTATCCATCAATTGATCAATAAGCTCATCAATTTCACCATTGCTGCGGTCAAAACTTAATAGCATTTCAGGCTCCTTCTGCGGATATTAGTATATTTCAGCAATGTCCGTTAAAGATTTGCATGGATGAAAAAATGTATTCAATCCAAACCTTCGAATCTCCCCCCAACCCCTCTTT
>JAOZOH010000020.1 GCA_029933365.1 Desulfuromusa sp.
CCGTTGTTTCAAGATCGTATGACAACGTTGCTTATGGATAGCTGGTATATGCGTAGAAGCAGAAGGGTCATAGAAGGGTCAAGTCTCCGTTTGACCTATCTGGATATTTTTGTTAATCTCACCACTATGACTCGACCGTTACGCATAGAATTCCCTGGTGCCTGGTATCATGTGATGAATCGTGGTCGTCGGGGTGATGAAATATTTACAGAGGCCAGAGACTTTGAGGGCTTTATCAACATCCTCATAGAGAGTGCTGAGCTATGGGATGTTAAAATCGGTGCCTACTGCCTGATGACAAACTATTATCATCTCCTCGTTCAAACTCCGAAAGGGAACCTGTCACGCTTTATGCGCCATCTTAATGGTGTCTACACCCAGCGTTATAACCGGATGCATGGCTATGATGGTCAATTATTCCGGGGGCGCTATAAATCGATCCTTGTTGAGGAAGATAATTATCTACTGGAGCTTGTTCGCTATATCCACAGAAACCCCTTACGGGCAGGAATCATCGCTAACATAGAACAATATCCATGGAGTAGCCATCACAGCTATTTGTCGTCAGAAAAATCAAATTGGCTCCTGAAAGACTTTATTCTCAAGATGCTTAGTTCCGATTATGAAAAAAGTTGCAAGGCTTATCGGCAATTTATAGCAAAAGAAGATCCTGAAGAAATCAGTTCAATTTACGAGAAAAAGAAACTACCTGCCATATTGGGGCGTGTTGAATTTATTGATTGGGTAAAGAATACTTTTTATGCAGAAAAGACCCATAAGCAGGTTCCCGATTCAGACCAGTTGGCACCAGAAATTGAACAAATAAAATCAGCTGTTTGTCAATGCTACGGTATAACAAACGATCAGCTTGAGAGATCAGTACGTGGTATCAGCAACGAACCAAGAAACGTAGCCATCTACTTGAGCCGGGTTCTACGCCAAGAGGGTTTGATATCAATAAGTGCAGCTTTTGGAATGCAAGGCTATAGCTCTGCCAGCAGCGCAGTGGCTCGAATTAAAAAAAAGCTGCCAAACGACAAATTGCTCCGGAAACGAATATCAGAAATCGAAAAGATCGCGGTTAAAGAAAAAGCCAAACGGAGATCTGACCCCTCATCTCTTGGGCAACTGAACCAGATGGTAATGGCTACATTTCCCTCAATGCAACATCAGACCTCAGACCGAGACCGTACTCGATAGGAACAACAAACGGTTTCAATGAAATGTGCAACCTCAATGGTCAAGAATTGATCTCTGATTTCAAACGAACCGGCTCAAATTTTAAGACTATGGCTGGAAGCATTCCAACAATAAGGTGGGTCATTGCGAACACCAGTACTGTCGGATATGGTGTGGGAACATGGTATGTTTCTAAACTAGCTGTCAGCCCAACTCTTAACGATTTAACTGAAGAGTGGCAAACTTTTAGCTTGGAGATGATATCCGATAATTTTTTCCTCTGGCCTTTCGGTACTAATGCTACTGGTGGTTCACCCGCTACCTTTGAAGATGTGTTGAGTACGTATGAATACGTTGGATTCTCCCTTTTCAGTAGTGCGGCAGATGATTCAGGTTTTTCAGGAATCAGTGACAATAACATCTGGAGCTTCCCTGATCTTGGTGCCAACTCTACCGGAAATAGTAGCATTTTTGCAGTTGACAATTTCACATCAGCCCCCGTCCCAGAGCCAGCAACCATCCTCCTCCTCGGTAGCGGACTGGCAGGGCTGGCTTTCTACAGAAGGAAGAAAAAATAGGTGTCAGATTTTTCGATATTGTGAAATATTTGCGACAACACAAAGAAAAAGACACTTTCTCAATGAGAAAGTGTCTTTTTCTTTTCAGATTTACCAATAAAGCTATCGTTGAGTAGAACTTACAATGAGGACTCCATGGCCTGCACCTTCTTATCCATCAGCGCCAGCAAACCCTCATAACCATTCCGGCGGATAATCTCACCATAACTGGAGCGGTAATTCCTGACCAGACTGACCCCTTCTATCACAATATCAAAGACCTGCCAGGCTCCATCTTGATAAATCATTTTATACTGAACCGGAATTTCCAGTTCGTCGGAAATGATCACAGTATCGACAATGGCTTTATTATCCTTCACTCTCTGTTTCAGATACTTAACTGTTCCTCCTGAATAATCGCCGATTCGGTTGAGATAGGTCCCCTCAAGAACTTTGACAAACAGGTCTGAAAAACGTTGCCGCTGTTCTTCTGTAGCTTCCTCCCAATGAGTACCTAAAGTCCGGCGCGACATCGACTCCATGTTCAGGAACTTCTGTACCCGTCCGCTAACTTGAGCTTTTTTTTCTGCGGAACTCAATTCAGACTCTTGCAAAACTCCCAGAATAGAATTCACCATCTGCTCGACCCGTGCCTGTGGCTGCGGCAGAGCAAAACTTGGAACAGCAATAACCAGCATCAACAAACTACTTACAAATATTTTTTTCATCACTAGAATCCAAACCAGTCAAAAGGATTTAAAAGATCACCATCAAACAAAGGTCCTTCAAATATATTTATATTATATGTATTTTCCCCAACCTGCGCCAGCCGCCGTTGTGCGTAGGCCGCCCGAATAAACAAATAAGGATCGATAGAGTCATGGACTATCCCTTCATAGGTATCCCGATCAAGAGACAGGCGAGTCTCCGCATCAAGAAGCTTCACGCCCATATATTCAATGGTTTCCAGATCGGCATATCTGAACGGATCGGCAAAAGAATCGACAAAAACGCCGGTTGCATCACGTAAACTTGAGGGACCAACAATTGGTAACACCAGATAAAATCCGTGCCCAGCCCTATAATAACCAAGTGTCTGACCAAAATCCTCAACACTCTTTTTAACCCCAGCCACAGATTCTGCTGGATCGAACAATCCAACAAGCCCGAAAGTAGAATTGATAACAAATCGGTAGACTTCAGTACCAAAATCCCGAAACTTCAATTGGAGCAGTGCATTTCCAGCACGAATCGGGGTCGCCAAGTTAGAGAAAAAATTATTAACTGAAACCCTCGCTGGTCTTGGTAAAACCAGACGATACCCCTTTGCAACTGGCTTAAACACATAAAAATAAAGTTTATCATTAAACCAGAAAACACCCCGGTTAAAGGGTTGAAGCGGATCAGAAATCAGTCTTTCTGAAGTCGCTCTTCTGCCAGCGAATTCATCCCCAAAATCGGCATCAAAATCATCCAAGGAGAGATCATCCTGCTGGGTAGATGATGTTTTTGCCATTACACTCTGGTTATTATCACTTTTAAGCTGGCTAGCTGCAGCAAATACAGATCCAACGAGAATGAAATATCCTGCAAACAATAGTGTAAAAATACGGAACACCATAAAACTTCCCCCGAAAATAATTATCCTTTTTTTTCGACCACAAATAAAAATGGGGCTTGTGGTCGATTGCTCACTTTCAGCTGTAAAACTTGGAAATTTGGATATTGCAACCCACTAAATAATTCGCTGACCGCATTCCCCTCTTCTGCACCTCCGGGATGCCCAGGATAGACGACTACTGCCAAACGACCGCCCTTCCCCAACAAAGAGCAAGCCTGCTCCAAGGCTAATACAGTTGTTTCAGGCTGGGTAATAAGCTCCTGATTCCCTCCAGGAAGGTAGCCAAGGTTGGCAATAATCCCTGTGGGTGGCGCAGGTATCATCATGGCGAATTCAGCGTGGCTCGTTTGCAACAAGTCAACCCCAGGTTCACACTGTAGAGGCCGGATATCTTGCTGCTGCAATCTGACCTTCGCTCCTGCAGCAACCATTCTTTCACGAGTTGCCAACAATGCCTGAGCCTGGATATCAAAACCAACCACCTGACCGGTTTTTCCCACCAGCCGAAACAGAGCCAGAGTATCCTGCCCAGTCCCTGCGGTCAAATCAGCCACAAGGTCACCAGGTTGAACCACTTCAGCCAGCAGATTCTGGCTCCATTGCACTAACCAGGTTAAAGCATGTTTCACGAATTTACGACTCTCAGTTTGGCCTCAATCAATTGGCGATGGGAGAGACCAATGAGAGATCCCAACTGACGCATCAGTGCTTCTTCATAGCAATCCAGCCGTCCATCAGCATAAACCAACTGCCAGACAGCTTCAATAATCTGCTCTTTTTCCTGTTGGGTAAAAGATCTATTAATCTCCCGGGTGAACTGATGCAGATCGTGACTATTTTTACGGGTTTCTTCCGCCAACTCCAGCAAGTCAGATAAAGATGATTCTGACACGCCAAAATGCTGCATAAGCAAAGTCCCAAGCAACTCCTGCTCAGTTTGGTGGAATTCACCATCTGAATACGCAACTTCCAGCAACAGGACTGCCGCAGCCAGAGGAATTCGCTCTTGTGAAACAACAACCTGATCCGTTGGTGAAGCAAAAACCTGTAAAAGTCTTTTTAACATGTATCTATTCCTATAAAATAGCTAAGCAAAAAGATCACGGCAAAGCAGCAGATCCATGCTGACTTTTTGCAACGCATTTCAATTTTTGTAACAAATGACCCGTGCCTTTTCGAGGGTAATCATCCCACCCTGTAACATTTCATCGAGTTGAGGGATAATCTGTTCTATTTTCTTTTCACTATCCACCACTTCTATCACCAACGGCAAGCTTTGTGACAACCGCAGCAAAACATCGGTGTGTAATACTGAATTAGCACCAAACCCAGCTACCCCTCTCAGGACCGTTGCCCCCGCAAAACCTTTTTCACGGAATAATTCCAGCAGCACCTTATAGAGTGGCTTATTTTTACAACGATCTGATTCACCGATAAAAATCCGCATCAGGGTTTGTTCCCCTTCCAGACGTTGCATCCAAAGCTCCTTTTATCTAACCTGAATCAGTGAGTTCCGGGCGGAATAAGAGTGCAAGTGCTTGGATTGAATAAGTGTTTCAAAAATCTGAGCTGCACCGTAAGTTCAGCGGCGATTTTTGAGACGCTTAGGCGATTCAATGACTTGCGCTATTAACCGGCTGGGTACTCACTGATTCAGGTCTAAGTTAATTGGCGGGCAATCAACACCCCCAAAAGGGCAAAGAGTAAACACAGCACAATATTTAAAATAATATTAAAACCAGCTTGCCACAAACTACCATCTTCCAACAACCGCAGAGTTTCGTAGGAAAAAGTTGAAAAGGTAGTAAAACCACCCATAAAACCAACGGTCAAACCAATCCGTATTTCTGGAGACAGAAGAGCACTGCGTAAGCCAAAAGTCATCAGCAAACCAAGCAGGAATGACCCGACAATATTGACAAACAAGGTCCCATAAGGCAAATTGCGTCCTACCAGCTGGTAAGTCCAACCAGAAGCCAGATAACGGGCAACACAACCAAATCCACCAAAGATACCAATATAAAGCAGCTGCATACCAATTCCCAAAAAAATGTGTCTAACAAATCCCGACGATTATCAATTAGAATTTAGTAATTGTCAATTGACATATCTTAGATAAGGGTTCTTTTAGCAACACAGGTCGCTAAGATGATTGACAAACTCAGCCAGATTCCGTAGCTTCTTGGCATTAATTGCTACGACAAAGGAACGAACATCGATGAAACAAACATATAAATATCTCTTACCCGTCTTGATCTGCCTGTTTCTCGCTTCCTGCGGTGGCTCCAAAGTTAAACCGCAAAACTCTGCCGAAAAATATTTCCAAGAGGGTGAGCGCTATTTTGAAAGCGATCTATATGAGGATGCTATTGCCTCTTGGGAAAAAGTTAGAGATACTTTTTATTCCCCCGAATTGAACATGCTGGCTGAATTAAAGATTGCTGAAGCATATTATATAACAAAACGTTATGATGAAGCGGCAATCGCTTTTAAAGACTTTCTTGAACAGCACCCCAACGATTTTCGCGCCGCCACAATTCGCTATCGTATGGGGCTCAGCTATTATCAGCAGATCCTTTCTCCAGACAGGGATCAAACCAGCACCGAAAATGCTCTCCAAAGTTTTAGAGAACTCATCAGACAGTTCCCGAACGATCCCCAATCACAGGAAGCGGGCTACCTGGCACAACGTTGTAGAACCCGTCTGGCAGAGCATGAAGTTTATGTCGGCAGATTCTATCTGAAAAGAAAACAGTACAAACCTGCCATTCAGCGATTGGAAGGAATTTTGGAATCTTTCCCTGAATATTACTATCGCGATGAAGCCTACTTCTATCTCGGCAAAGCCTATCTTCAGACGGCACAACCAGAGAAAGCCAAAAGTATCTTCAACCAGCTTTTTGAAGAGTTCCCAGGTAGCAATTATGTTGAGGATGCGCAAAAATTGCTGAAGAAAGAAAGTTAAGCTGCAAGCCCTTTGAAACTTCCGAAAATTTAAGCCGGAACCTTTTCTTATCATTGGTTCCGGTTTTTTAATGTCAACCACTCAATTACCAGAAGTGATAATTTAATCCTTGTAGCAATATTTTTCCTTGACTTGATTGTGCGCAACATTATATAAGAAACGCTGTTCTTTTAATGCCGATTTAATGACTGTTGTGGTGGTCTTTCCACCTATCCAAAAAGCTTTATAACATTTTGATATTACAATCAGAATTTGTTTTTCAAAGTTTCATAAAGCCATTTCTAACTGCTGTTTTAACAGCACATTCAAAGCGATGCAATTGAGTATCGCTGGATCATTTACAGGAGGAGAGAGAATGTCCGATTACGGAACACTTCAAGATCGCGTACGAAACAAAGAGCTGCTCAAATTGGTTAAAACCCCTGAGCAATGTGTCGAGTACTTTAAAGACGGCATGAATGTTGGCATGTCCGGTTTTACCCCGGTCGGCTACCCAAAAGTTGTCCCGGTCGCCCTGTGTGACCATGTTGAGAAAAACAATCTACAAGGCAAACTGAAGCTCAACCTGTTCATCGGTGCTTCCGTTGGTGCCGAAGTCGAAGACCGCATGGCATCCCTCGATATGATCGATCGTCGCTGGCCGTATCAAACCGGTAAAGAACTCGGTAAAGCGATTAACCGTGGTGATATCCGTATGGGTGACAAGCACTTGTCAATGTTTGCTCAGGATCTGAAGTTTGGTTTCTACACCAAAGATGACGGCGGCAGACTTGACCTTGGCGTTATCGAAGCTTCTGCCATCACTGAAAATGGCGACATCATCCTCTCTGGTGCTATAGGTGCCGCAAACGAAGTTATTGACATTGCCGACAAGATCATTGTTGAAATCAACACTGGTCTCCCTTCCTTTGAAGGAATGCATGACATCTTCATGACCGACGTACCTCCATATCGTCAGATTATCCCCATCACTGACGCCAAGCAGCGTATCGGTACTCCATGGGTTCCCACTGATACCAGCAAAATTGTTGCTATCGTTGAGTCCAAAATGCCTGACAACGGTCGTGCTCTGCGTGGCACCGACCCAACAGCTCAAGCTATTGCTGACAATATTGTCGACTTTTTCCAAGTTGAAGTTAAAGCCGGTCGTCTGCCAAAGAACCTGCTGCCACTGCAGTCTGGTGTCGGTTCCATCGCCAACGCTGTTGTTGGTGGCCTGACCACATCACCTTTTGAAGACCTCATCGTCTTTACTGAAGTTCTCCAAGATACCTTCCTCGACTTCATGGACTCAGGCAAGTGTAAGTACATCAACTGTACCTCCCTGTCACTGTCCAACGATGGTTTTGAACTGTGGTGGAAAGACTTTGAGAAGTACAAGAACATGGTTCTCATGCGTCCACAGCAGATCTCCAACAACCCGGAAGTTATCCGTCGTCTCGGTGCTATCGGCATGAACACTCCACTTGAGTTTGATATCTTTGCCCATGCTAACTCCACCCACGCTGGTGGTACCCGCATGCTGAACGGTATCGGTGGTTCTGGTGACTTCGAGCGGAATGCTTACATCTCGATGATGCATTGCCCATCATGTCGTGCCAGCAAAACTGATGAGTTCGGTATCTCCGGTGTTGTTCCAAAGGTTCCACACGTTGACCACACTGAGCATGATATTGATGTTCTGGTCACCGAGCAGGGCCTGGCTGACCTGCGTGGCATGTCACCACTTGATCGTGCCCGTGAAATCATCGCCAAATGTGCTCACCCATCCTACAAAGATTATCTCACCGACTATCTTGAGCGTGGGATCAAAGCAACTGGCGGTCATCATGAGCCACAGCTGCTGGACGAGTGCTACAACTTGCACCTTAACCTTGCCAAAAACGGCACCATGCGTTTCTGGGAAAAGTAATCTAGATTCTACAGTTACAATTGCAATAAAATGGCCCCGCCTGTTTTCCGGTGGGGCCTTCTTTTTTAATCAAAATCAAAAACCTTAACGCAGAGACGGAGAGAGGCAGAGAAGAGCAAAAGCTTTTTAGTTTAAATCATGAACATAGCCAAACCAGATTCAGTCTTTGGTTTTCTCTCCATTTTTCAGCGATTCTCTGCGGCTCTCCGTTAACAAGTTCTTTGCTCTCACCAAACCGATTCCCGCATATAAATCAACCGCTGATTCCCTTTAAATATACCAAAAGTCGCTTTTGCCGTGGGATTGTTTCCACCCGGTTGCAACCATTCCATATCCGCCCTGGTGGCCTGGGATAAATCAAAGGTCAAATCAACACTGCCACCATTTCCCACCCCCGGAGCACTCAGACTCAAACTATTTCCTAAGCCAGAAAGCAATGTACCGTTTCCAGAAGCTGCCGTATCACCGGACACCAGATTCCCCTGGAAATTACTAAGGACCAGGTTCAGGGAATCATAAGCGGTGCAGTTGTCAAGAGAATTGGGAACAAACCCCGATCCATCATAATATTCAGTCAGCACCGGAATTGTCAGCGGCAAAGTTTCGGGTCCGTAAGCATTCTGCAATTGTATCTGCCCATAGCGTATCTCTGTTCCTGTCGGAGTAAAAGTAGTGGGGAGTCCTGTTGTAGAAACTCCATCGCTATCAGAAATAGCGGTTACCGACAGCTGAATATCACTGGTGAATGGGGCAACCAGAGCATTGGCTTCACGTGTATAAGTAAATTGATCTGCCCCCAGAGTGAAGTTCAGAGTTCCATCATCATTTTGTATCAGGTTGCTGGAAGCAGGGGCCCAAGTCAGAACAAGAGGACTCCCTAGAGCTCCTATATGACTTGCATCAGCAGTCACCGCTGGCATACTGATCTGAATCGCAGGATTAGTTAATTTGACGAAATCATCACGATAATTGACGGTCGTATTTCCAGCACTGCCAGTCGCAGTAATCAACATTTCTGGAAAATTGGAGGGATTATAAGTAAAAGACTGGCCGGAATAAGTGAATCCGGTGCAACCATCCAGGAAAACACCGTTATTTGTGATTGAGGTTACAAAGTGATCCGGGGTAAATCGGCCGATATTGGCAGAAGTTGCCACGGGCAAAGAAGCCCAAAAATAGTTTGGTGAGGTTGCAGTAAAAGTATAGACTCCGACCTCGGAAACGGTTTGATTGGCAATGATATGTTCGCCATTATCCGCTGCAGAAATATCAATGGATGTGACCCCGATCCCCCCTGCACTGACTCCAGCACTGGATGGTGCAATCAAGTTGTGGGTGATTGGGATTGAATTGAGTTGAAAATTTTGTGTTGTCGAATTTCCACTACAGAAATCGGTATCACCGGACGATTCCCAACAAACCCCTTTTACTTTGAGATTGAAGATTTCATCGACATGCTTAAATGCTGAGCAGGATCCATTTCCAGTGGCACAATCAGCATTGGCATCATCGGAATAGACACATAGCCCAACAGGTCGTGCAATAAAGCCATCGGCACCCAGCATCACCAGCCCGGCTTCTTCAGCGCCAACACCATCATACCTCACATCCAGCTGCATTTGACCGGCATCCGGATAGCTCACCGTAAAGTTCGTAGTTGCAGTCGCATCAAAATTCAGAGGAATACCAGTACCGGAGCTACTGGTCGCTATATTCGTTCCACTGAGAGAAACCGAACTAGTTCCTGTAGCTGGATTGACATAGGTACTCCAGAAATTGACAGTCTTGGTTGCACCGGCAAAACCCGCATCAGCAACACAGGTTTGGGTTGTGTTATCCATACGAACAGCTTGAATCGAAACGCTGGGTGAAGTCTGACAAGAAGTGAAATCTGGCACATCAAAGATAAACCCGGAATCATAGAAATCGATACCACAATCCCCCTCAATACCAGAATCAAAACACTTATACCCATTGGTCGGAACCGGGTTAGGATTTGTCAGCCCCAAGGTCACAGTCCCTGGTAGAGTCTGACCTAGTTGAAAAATCTGGTGCCCGGTAAAAGTCTGTGTGTCGCCACCAATCCAGGTTGGTGGATTCGCCGTTGCAGGAGTCAAAGTTAGCGTAACGGGATCGGTATGTTCGGCACTGCAAGCAGCATCAACGCAAGCTCGGAGGGTAATATCGGAACGCTGACAAGTCAGGCCAACACCCGTATGTTCAATACGAATATGATCAACAGCGCCACAAAGCTGGCAGTTCAAGGGAGAACCATCCCAGCGCAAACCTGAATTTTCCATGGCATAGATTGCCGCAATATTAGCTGCAGGGAGAGCACCATCATAAAACTTCAACTCATCCAGTTGCGTATCAAGATTCTGTCGAGCAGTCGTACTGACAAAATCTGCCGTTGTTCCAATGCTGGTGTAATTTCCAGTTTGTTTATAATCCACGGAATTGGAGTAGACACCATCAACATATAAATCGGTATTGGGTCCGTTACCGACAAAAGCCAGATGATGCCAGCCGGTCAAAGAACTTGGAAATATTGCTAAATGAGAATTAGGGTCACTGGAGGCGCCCCAGTACCTTTCACCAGTCGTTGTATGTTCACGGATCCAACATAGATCGTGGTCACCACCGGCAATAACACTATAGCGATAATTACTGTATAAAAAGTGATTGTTAAACCCAGGCGGAAAGTTAATCCACATCATCAGTGTCCAGTCCCCACTGAGCGGGATAGGATTACCAGTTAAAGAAATATGGCGATCATAATCTGTCCCCTCATTCTGTAAATTAGCCACATTACATAAACCACCACTATAATCGGTACCTGGAGCAGTATGGGCACCCTGCACAACCGCCCCGGGATAATTTCCCAGTTCATCTTGCACAACCGCCCCAGTTGTCCAGTCGCAACCTTCAAAACGGTATTCGGCAATCGGGTAGACACACATTCGGGCGGTATTTTGCAAGATACTGATCTGTGCCGCAGTCAATGCTCCATCGTGAACTCTGACTTCATCAAGGTTTCCAAGAAAATGGAAATTAGGGCCTGACTCTCCGGAAGAATTATTCTCTCCCCCCATTGAGGCATCACCAACATCATGTCCCCATGATCCCGTATAGGTAGTGGAGACTGCGGCCAACTGGTTACCGGCCTGATCGTAAACATAGATTCGTTTTATATTGTTGGAAATATCAGCAACTGCAGCAACAAAGTACCAGGTATTACTCGCTATCACATTTGGGGTATCAAGGATGATCGGGCTGGTGCTCCGTGAAAAAAATCTGACTCGCCCGGTTCCCCCATCACCCAAACTGAAACCGAAACCCTGGGTGTTATTTGGATCATCAATCAAAATCCGCTGCCCGGAACGGGTATTATCTGTCGTCCTGATCCATGCAGTAATCGTATAGTCGGTTGTTAGGTCAGGGTAACCCGAGGGTAGAGCGACATAATCATCAACACCATCAAATACACCGTAGTAACAAGTTCCAGGATTACCGGGAATCGCCGGTGAAACAGCTTCTGTCGTCGCCCCATTATTTGCAGTTGCTGCATAATTATTGCCGCTGCTGTCACTGACCTCACCAGCGGCACCCGTCCAGAAAGTCTCATCAAACTGATAGTTAACTTCAGCTGAGCTACCAATAGTAATAGCATTACTCATAGCATATGTTGCACTCGCCCCTTGACTACAACTATCGTTACGATAGGCAACAAAATCGACACTGTAGGTTCCAACTGTCGCCGGGGCAGTAATATTAAATGTTTCGCTGTATGTACCAGCAGAATTATGGTTTGGATGGTCCTCGCAGTTGAAAATTCCATCAAGTAACCACGAGGTTGAACGCCAGCGCCCATTAGCACCGTTGCCATTGGTCCTCACGTTGATGGCTGCGCTAATTGTCGCTGATGGAGCCACAGTGACCATTGCAGTACCATCCAACGTCACAGAATTGATGGTTCTTGCGGCATAAATGGTTGGTGACCATAGCAATAACAACGCAAAAGCAAGACCACAGATTATTAAAAGATTTCGTAACTCCTTATAAACCATCAGGGGAACCCAACCTTCATCTCTGCCCTTCGGGAAACAAAATCAGGGGAACCATAACTGCCAAAAGTCGCTGTCGCACCGATTCTGTAGACATCGTATGGGCCAATCGGACCTTCGGTAAATTGTTGATTAGAGCAGGTCACATCGACATTAAAATTTTCAACCGTCATTGTCCCGTTACAGGGATTTCCCGTACTTGCTTGCGCCGCACCCCATTCAAGACCACTACGAGCTGCCTGATAAGCCCGTGCACCCTGTAAAGCAAAAATGCTGGTAGAGCTTTGTACCCCGATCAAGCGCATCATCACCACTCCCAGGAGTGCTAAAACAACTAGAATAAAAATGGCCTGCACCAGAGTAAACCCGGCATTATTCTTTATAACTGTTGGTATTCTCATGGTGTATTCATCACATGAACCTGATGCAGCAAAGTGATTGTTTCCCCTGCTTCAGATAAAGAAAGTTCCAATGTCACCAACCCAGCTCTCTGACTGGCTCCCGGATCGTAACTGAACTGACAACTGCTGATAGCTCGCGAAACAAGATTTGCCGAACCCGCCGGGGGCGGTGCCTGACTCACAGAGAGCGCATAACCTGCATAACGGTTTAAAACTCCCCCTTCACAAGCATAAGTTACTGGCTGATCGACAACAAAAAAACGTTGATACGGTGAAGCGTTGCCAAAATCGAATCCGGGTGACAGGTTGACATGTGCCACTGTGCTTCCTACACCGACAACCGCCATATTATCTGGCGATGCAGCATAAGCATTGCCACTCAGCCCGCCTGAAGAAGTATTGTAAACGATCAGATTCTGCCCAGCAGCGGGAATGATCCGAAGGTCACCAAGAACATCAAATCCACTATCAGCAACGTTGAAATCGAGGATATCACCTCCCGTTGCAGGGTCAGGATAACGGCGATAACGACCACCATCGACTGTATTCAATATTTCCAAATATTGTCCAGACCCATCAATCCGGATACTGTTCGGCAGGGCATGACGGATGTCACGCTGCATCCGCCGCAAAGACATTTCAGCCTGATCAACTAACCTGGTACGACGCGACAAATCAATATACCCGGTCACAGGCGCAACAATAAACTGTCCCCCAAGCGTGGCCAGAATTCCAACAATCACGATGACCACAATCAGTTCGATCAAGGTAAATCCAGATATTGAGGATTTTTGTTGTCGTAATGCCATCTACACCTCAGTAATTCGCTCGGTAACCAGTCAAAATCAAACTTTCCCCAGCCGGGTCGATCACAGTCACATCAATCTTCAATCCGGAAACTTCATTTCCTGATGGGCCATAATTTTGCGGGACCACACTGACACTGACCGAGTAATTTCCCAGACCACTGATGGCATTTCCATTCTGATCAACAGCACCGCTGTCAGACAGGCCATTATAATCATCAACATCATCAAACAGCGTCCGACTTCCTTCACCATCAGCATCGGGATCAGAATAATTTTTCAGGGTGATCTCTTCCATATAGGCATCAGCAATAGCAATTGCCTGATGGCGTAATACCGGATCGGCTGAATGTAAAGTGGTGTAATTTATAACCGACATAACACCAGCGAGTGCAACGGAGATAACCACCATTGCTACGATCAACTCTATCAGGGTCACACCCTGATTATTTCTGATATAATTCAGCATCTTCATTGCGCATCCACAGTGCCAGTTTCAGCAATCACGGTAAAACTGTCACTGTCGATATTAACGGTTACAGCACTTGAACTGCGCCCCATGGCATCAAAGATAAAACTACCGGGAATCGAAGTCAGGCTCACACCTGAAATATTGTTGCTGGTAATTGGATGATTGCTGATTGTTGCAAACGCACCTGATGTGCAATCTGTCGAATGTTGCTGAAGGGCGTAACTGCTACCTGAGATACTCACCCGAACCTCACAGCCACTGGCTACCGCCAGTTTCTGGGCGTAACGAACCGCACTAGCAACTTCATCATAGGCCGCACGAGTCCGGTAATCACTCAAATTGAAGAATTTCGGCATTGCAAAGGCTGCCAGAATCCCGAGCAATAGAATAATGACAACCAGTTCAATTAGAGTGAAACCCTTATGACATGATTTATAAACATCCATCAAAATTTTTCTCATGCAAAAAGCAAAACGGAGCCCTAGAGAGGCTCCGTTTTGTAAACAAAATGACAGTATACTAACCCCCTAGAACACCTATTGGCAACCAGTCTTAAGCACTACTGAAGATGCTGGAGTTACAACACCTGCTGCGCTTGTTGCCTCAGAGTAAGTAACAGAACAAGTCGCCGGTGTTGGAGAGCCATCGAGAGAGAAAACACCCGTTGCAGCAGTATAAGTAAATCCCTCAATTGAAACGGCCTCATCAATACCGCCCGCAGCTTCCTCCGGATAACCATAAACCAAACTAACGGCATCACCTTCCATTGTTATACTACCTGTAGCTCCTGTTGCACCATTAACAAGCGCTTGTGCATGAGCTAACGCAGTTGCACTACGTACGGCTCCAAGCAAGCCATCAACAGTGGATTCGCGTGCATCAACCTGCATATTCACAAACTTCGGTACAGCAACAGCCGCCAAAATTCCCAAAATAACAATGACCACAACCAGTTCAATCAGTGTAAAACCTTTTTGATTTCCCATTTTTTACTCCTCTTTAGATTCTGGCAACTTACGTCACCATTAGATGTTATATAGTTTTTGAATATTTATCCCCAGGGTCTGAGCCATCGATATGATTCCAGTGCCTTGAGGGTTAATCCGGAGATATATTTTCTTGATCCTTCTCCTCGTTTTCTATCGGAATAAACCGGAAAAATCTTAAACTGTATTCGAGCTGGTTCCGTCAATTCAGTTTCAAAATACACCTGGTTTCTCACCAGATAAATCAACACCTGCGCCTGGCTGTCGTAAAACCAACTCCCCTTTTCAATGTCTTCTAACTGATAGTTGCTGATCACACCGAGATAGTTGTTCGGTTTTTCTGCCAACAAATCCATCGGGTTACTGTCAACCAGTTTATTTAAACCAACCATATCACCGGCTACAAAATGGCCGGCAACCTGCATCCCAATGGCACTGCGCATGACGCCAATATCGTGCTCCATGGATGTCCGTTCGACATCAACCAAGAGCTTATAATAATAATTAAGGGCAACAACTGCGAGAATACTGATGATGGCAACAACCACAGCCAGTTCAAAAAATGTGAAGCCTCGCTGATTCAAGTTAGGGAGACGTTGACCATAATTAGTTCTCACTTATGAAGTATCCCTTAATTTAATAAATTAATCAAGAAAATATTGCAATTACTTAACAATACTTGCCAGGTTCCACATTGGCAGGAAAACACCTAATGCCAGCACAAGCACCATTCCTCCAATTATTACAATCATGATGGGTTCTATAGCGGCAGAAAGGTTTTTCAGATCGTAATCAACTTCCCGCTCATAAAACTCGGCAACATCCGCCAGCATGGTATCGAGGGATCCAGATTCTTCTCCGACCGCTAGCATCTGTAAGACTAATGGAGTAAATATTCCTGTTTGGGTGGCACTGCGGGTCAAAGTATCGCCCCGCTCAATCCCGTTACGAATCATTTCAATCTTTTCACCAACGTAACTGTTATTCACTGCGCGGGCCGTAAAACCAAGAGCCTGTGACAGTGGAACTCCGGCGGTGTAACTCATATTGAAGCCACGCGAAAAGCGTACCAAAGTAGAGCGCAGAATAATATTTCCCACCAGCGGAATTTTCAGTTTGGAACGATCCCAAAGGTAGCGTCCTCTATCCAGCTGCAATGTCCGTTTCACCAGAACAACCAGAAGAATGAACAAAACCAGAAGCACATACCAATAATTCTGCATGAAGGACGATAAGCTCAAGAGAATTCGTGTTGCCAAAGGAAGGTCAGCACCGGCGCTGGCAAAAACTTTCTCGAATGCTGGGATAACAAAAAGGCTGATAAAAATGACCGCGCCAAAAATAGCAACTATGACAAAAGTCGGATAGCGCAAAGCCGATTTAACCTGATTGATAGTCTCTTTCTCCCGCTCAAAATAAATTGCTAACTGCAGAAACACTTCATCCAGGTTACCTGTCACTTCACCAACCTGAACCATGCGACAAAGTAACGCTGGGAAAGTTTGTGGATGGCGACTGAACGCACCAGAGAGCTCCATCCCCGACTCCAGATCAGCTACAACTTGAGCTAACGCCTCACCTAAAGTAGGATTCCGTGCCGTCTCGACTAAACCACGAAGGGCTCTCACCAAAGGGACACCCGAAGAATTAAGGGTATACATCTGCCGACAGAATAGAATCAGATCGTCCAGACTAACCTTTGTTTTACGTCTAAGTTTTAAATATTTACTAATATCCAGATTTTGATTTTCTTTTGTTTCTACAATGCTGATCGGAATTGCATGACTGGCCTGAAATTGACCAGCAAGCACTTCGGCTGAAAAAGCCTCAGCGTGCCCTTCCAATAAATTCCCATCAACATCCCTGACTTTGTAGCTAAAAAACGGCATAACTTATTCCATCATGATTCGGTAGATTCTGGTGTCTGCTCTTCATCTAAATCTGGGGTTTCAAAATCTGCAGCCATCTGACTTTCATCAAGTTGTCCAGAAACCCGCAAGACTTCCTCCATGCTGGTAATTCCATCGAGAGCTAACCGCAAAGCACTGTCTGATAGGCTGATAAAGCTAGGCAATCCGTGCGCAATTGAAGCAAAAGCGGCACTATCATCACGGCGCAACGCGTCGGCAAGATCAAAATTTATTTCCAACAGTTCAAAAATACCAATTCGGCCGCTGTAGCCAGTATTGTTGCAAGCTGGACAACCTCTCCCTTTTTTAAATTCTACTGGGGCACTTGGTCGTTTAACGCGGCCATCGTAATTTTTCAGCCAACTCCGGGTACCGGGATCGAGAGGATCGGGGCAACTGCAGCTTTCACAAATTCTACGCACCAGCCGTTGTGCCAACACCGCCCGCAGAGAACTGGCAACCACGTAACCTTCGGTTCCCATTTCAATCAATCTCAAAGCTGTACTGATCGCATCATTGGTGTGCAAAGTGGACAGCACCAGGTGACCAGTCATGGCAGCACGCAGGGCGATATCACTGGTTTCCTTGTCACGCATCTCACCGACCATGACAATATCGGGATCCTGCCGCAAGCCGGCACGTAGCACCCTGGCAAAATCGAGACCAATCTTTGGATGAACCTGAACCTGATTAATCCGCGGCAACCGATATTCAACCGGATCCTCAACGGTAATGATCTTCTTCTCATCACTGTTCAGTTCATTTAAGGCACCATAGAGTGTGGTCGTTTTACCACTACCAGTTGGACCTGTTACCAGCACCAGACCATGTGGCTGATGGAGTTGATGACGGAACCGCTTGACCAGCTCTGGAGGCATACCAACCTGGTCAAGATGTAAAATTCCGCTTGATTGATCAAGCAGACGCATAACCACGGATTCACCGTACTGCAAAGGCATGGTAGAAAGTCGGATATCCACACTGCGCCCTTTGACCCGGACATTAAAACGGCCATCCTGCGGCAGACGACGTTCGGAGATATCCAATCCACACACCAACTTCAAACGTGAGACCAAAGCAGGTGCAATTCGTTTTTCCTTCATCACCTGTTCGTGTAAAACACCATCCACCCGCTGTCGAAGCCGTAGAACTTTTTCATCCGGTTCAATATGGATATCTGAAGCACCGACCTGCACAGCATCTTCAAACAGGGACTTCAGCAAGCGCACAACCGGAGCGTCCTCGACATCAGTTTCGGTCAGTAACTGCTCCAGATTGCTATCACCTTGAGAGAGTTCTTCCCCTAACTCCTCGGCAATATTGACTATTTCCTGAGTGCGTCGATAAACCGTATCGAGGGCCTTCAGCAGTTCGGTTTCGTAAACAACAGCTAAACTGATCGGTTGTTTAAGCTTTTTTGTCAGTTCATCATAAGCATAGATATCGGTCGGATCAGCCACCCCAACCAACAGTCGGGCATCTTCCTGACTTAACACGATGGCTCTGAATCTGCGTGCCGCAGTCTCCGGGAGCAACCGCACCACTTCAGGCTTATAATTATAATGCTTCAGATCAATGAATGGCAGATTCAGCTGGTTGGCGAGAAATTCGTGAAATTGGTGTGAAGTCACCAAACCCAATTCAACCAGGGTATTTCCCAACTTGCCACCGGTTTTTTTCTGCGTCGACAGGGCATTCATCAGCTGTTCATCAGTGATGACACCATTCTTCGCCAGCAGATCGCCAATGCGTATTTTTTGCCGGGGACCGGTTGACTGTTCAGTGGACATTGAAACTCCTCATACTTGTTCCGTTTACAAGATCTGCAAACGACTTTGAATATAATTTTTCAAATCGGGACGCAATCCCGGCAGACTTAAAGCCTTTTGATAAGCATTGTGAGCCTGCTCAGAACTTCCTGATTGCTCCAGAGAAATAGCCATCCCCATCCACCAGAGAGCTGCTTGCGGTTTAATTTGTACCAATTGACCATAAACTGAGCTGGCTGCTTTGAACTGTCCAGATTCCTGATACAGTGCCGCTAACAAGGCATGATATTCCATATCTTGGGCAATCCTGGGAACAGGTTCAGTTTTCAACAGGTCGATTGCCTCTCCCTGGCGTTGGGAATTTAACAGCAGACGGGCATAAAGTTTACGCAAATCCGAATTTCCCGGTGACAACGACAATCCCTGTTGTAAAACAGTTTCAACCTTGGCAAGCTTCATTTGTTGCTGCAACAATCCGACAAGTTGCAAACGAGCATCCAGCAATTTTGGATTGACGAGGAGTGCCTGATTAAAACTTGCCTCTGCTGTAGCCCAATGTTCCTGTTTCAGCTGTTCGAGCCCAGCTTGATAAGCCTGTTGGTCACGACTGAGAGGATTGCGATTCTTGCTGACTTTAGCGGCTGTTGATTTTTCGGTCTCAACAACTTTTTCTGTGACAATCGGGGTTGGTTTGGATACTGCAAGCTGTTTTTGCGGTTTTTCAGCAACCAGCGGCGCTGCTACAATTTCGATCAGCAGACGATGTCCCTGAGCAGAATTATCAACGAATTGAAAACTCTGCACCCGGGCCCCTTCATCCAGATCGACCAACAACTGCAAAGTTTGTTTCTGCGGAACCAAACTGACCCGTTTGAGCAATCTTCCTGACAATTCAGGAATCTCAAAATTTGCCCCAACCTGGGTCTGACTGAAACTGACCACCAACTGGGCTGTTCCGGAACCATTCTGCAGCAAACGATATTCAGGAAGCTGCGCAAAAGTGAGACTCAATTGGGCGCTATTTTTACTCTCTACAACCTCTAAATGAAGGAGTTCTGCCGCAAGTTTTTCGGCTGTTGCTGTCGTGGTCTCTGGAACCATTGTACTCACTGTCGGCAACGGAACTTCTGAAATGCGTTCCTTTTTGACGACAACAGCAGGGACAATAATTTTATGTTGAGTCACTAAGGGAGACACAGCGGATGTTGACAGTCCCATGCCGGGAATAGCTTTAAGCCCTACCCAGGCGATACCAGCCAGCAACAGAACACCGCCAGCCAGGAAAAAAAGCTTTGCAGATGGTTTTCCTTGCACCACCACCGGTGTTTCACTACATGGGACACACCGTTCTTCCCGCTTACGCCGTTTCTCCAGATCACGAAGCATTTGATTGATTAGACTCATCGTAGCCCCCCCCAGATAAACAGAGTGACAACTGCAATGAGCATAATCATGCCGAATTCCACGGCGTAAGATGGAAAAATATTTCTCTTTGCTGGCTTCAACCCATGCGTGTCGTTGATGGCGGTTGTAATCATTTTTCTCTCTATTTTTCTGACTCCCTTGCCATAAGCAACCAACAACGATTTATGCGCGAGGAGATTAATCAGTCGGGGAACTCCTTTACTTGCCTGGTGCAGCAACCTGACGGCAGCAGAAGTAAACGGATTCTCCCCTTCGTATCCTGCCACCCGTAAACGATGGTCAAGATAGTTTGACAGCTCCTGGCGCTGTAGCGGTACCAGGGTATAGGAAAAGGTGATGCGTTGCCGCAGTTGGCGTAAATTGACTTCCGCCAGGCGCTGCTCAAATTCGGGTTGGGCAAAGAAAAAAATATGCATCAATTTTTGTTTTTCTGTTTCCAGATTACTGAGTAAACGTAACGCTTCCAAACTTCGATATGGCATAGCTTGAGCTTCATCAATCAGAACGACAAGAGGTCGCTTTAACTCCCGAAGCCGCACCAATTCAGCAAAAATCCCCTGACACAGCTGCTGGATAGAGGCATCTGCAGGGACATCCAGTTGCAGATCATGGCTGATGGCCTGATATAATTCGAGTGGAGTCAAGAGAGGATTAGGCAGATATGCTGTAGCACAATCATCCTGCAACAGTTTCAGCAGTTGCCGGCAAAGCAGGGTCTTTCCGGTCCCCACCTCCCCACTGACGTGAACAAAGCCTTCGCCGTTACGCAGCGCAACCAACAGAACATTGAGAGCTTCCTGATGACCGCTGTAGCGATATAAAAAATCTGTGTCCGGAGTCAGGGAGAATGGTTTCTCCTTCAATCCGTAAAACTGTTCATACATACAGCCCAGCCTGTTGCACTAGAATTGTCGCCAGTTCTGCTGAAAGTTAGGAGAAATTTGTTTAATCCGTTGCCTTGAGGCATCCAGACTAGCTTCCCAATCTAATGGGCTACCAATGACCTGAGGGCGGAGTAAAATCACCAATTCACTTTTGCGAGAGATCGACTTGGTATGGCGAAACAGAGCCCCAAGACCAGGGATATCACTTAACACCGGAACCCCGGACTCTTTCTTGTCAATAGTCTCCTGCATCAAACCACCGATCACCACTAATTGACCACTGCTGGCATAAACAACGCTATCCGACTCACGAATTGTACTAAATGCCACCGGAATACTTTGATCTACACCAAAAGCGTTAATCTGCTTATTCTGATCGACAACTTCACTCACCGTTGGATGAATGTGTAAAGTAATTTGTCCATGGGAATCAATCTGTGGAGTCACATCAAGAGCAATTCCGGAAAAGAAAGGGGTCAGGGTAATATCATTTGAGCTGGTAGTTGTCGTTCCAGTGTTGGTGTCACTGGAAATATCAGTGACAAAGTATTCGTCTGAGCCAACCTTGATCACCGCTTTCTGATTATTTATCGTGGAAATTCGCGGGCTGGATAAAACCTGGACATCCCCCTGACTTTCAAGCATTTCGACAAATCCCTGAAAATCATTAAAATTTAAAGCCAGGCTGAAGACCCCACCGAAAGCCAGGGAATCCAATCCATTCGGCAAAATACCTCCAGGAGTCAGGTTGCCGCTGTTACCGGCACTTGCAGAATAGCCATTATTAAAAACAGAACCGCCACCAGTCTGCCCCACAAGAGCGCTCTTACCGCTTTGTGTTTCTGCCAGAGCCGCCCAATTGATCCCGCTTTGGAATCCATCTGCCAGACTAACTTCAATAATTTTTGCTTCGATAATGACCTGACGTTGCAGATTACTTTGAATCGTTTTCAGGTAGTTCTCAACCAGACGTATTTCATCCGGCATAGCCACAACCACAACCACACTGGCCTGTGGTTGGACAACCACTTTACGACCGCCATCACTACCAACAAGACTCTGGATCGCGTCTTTTAGTTCCGTCCAGAAATCAGCAGTTGATTCAGTATCGATCTGGCTTCCAGAAGTGGTGCCATCACTGTTGTTATTGCTATTGTTATTGTTATTGTTATCGTTGCCACTATCATTGTCTGAATTTCCAGCTTGGCTGACTTGCCCTGAACTCACACGCGTCTGGGAAAACCCTTTGCGCACCAGATTAAGATAATTCACTTGAAATGTTCGAGCTTGCAACCCGGCAGGCATCACCTGATAAATATTGCCCGTTTGAAAATAGGGGTAACCGTAGACGTTATGAATCACCTGAAGAACTTCTTCAATCGTCGTATTTTTCAGATCCACACTGATCATGCCAGAAACTTCAGGGTGGACGACCATATTGACCGGACTTCCCTCAACTAAGCTCATAAAAAAATCGCGCGCGGGTACCTGACTTGCGGCAATATCAAAACGTGCCTCTTTCTGCAAATCAGGTGCTGCCAGAAGTTGAGATGAAGGAATCAATGCCGAGCGGATTTCAGGTGGTGGCAGTGGAATTTCAGCCTTAACTGCTGGTACCACAGGTTCTTCCAAAGTCTGATTAATTGCCTTAAGTGGAGTTCCACCTCTGGGTGGCGGAGCACATCCAGCAATAACCAACAAGCAAATCATGACAGAGACAAGGCTCCGGCACATATGGAAAGAAAACATTTTCACGGTTTGCTCCCTTTTCTGATATCCCGAGTTGTAGACATCTTTTTCAATCCGGTTCCAGCCCGGTGCAGCACAAGTGTCCTCTGCTTATTTTTCAAGATAACTTTATCGAAATTAATTTGGACAAGCCGATAATCATCAAGGCGCCCACCCACTTGGAATGATTCCCCATTAATAACCGCAACTGAACGTCCCGCAGAAGTCAACACTGCTGTCAATTTCCAGTTGCTTGTATCTGCTTGAAGCTTTTTTTCTACGGCAGTTTTTTTCGCAACCGGAGTCTGATAGCGGATTGGTCGCATCGGATCAACAAACTGCTCAGTGGCTTCCGCACAATAATTCCCTGCGGCACACAGCAGCAGAAGCATTAATCCTATTCCAGATATTCTAGCCACCAATCCAGCCCTCCGTCAGACTTAACGTATAAACCTGCAAACGTACTGTTGCCTTGGGATATTCATCGGAATCGACTGCGACTTCCACTTCTTCCCAGACCATGGAGCGTGGCAATTGCTCCAACTGACGCAGATATTTCAGTAAGGTCAAATAATCCCCAGAAAATTCTATCCGTAACCGATGGCGGTAGAGCGTTGGCAGTACGGCATCTTCTGCCGTCTTCTTACCCAGCTCTAACAGTTCCGGAGCAAGGTTTTCCAGACTGAGGAGTTGCAATTTTTTCTGTTGGGTCAGGAGATCCTTTAATAATGCCGGCATCTCCCGGGGGGAAACAAGATTGACAATATTAGCTTCAAGTTGGTGATGAAGTTGTTTCGATTCCTCCTCTAATACACCAAGGCGGAGCCGATTTTCTTTGTCGGGGTCACTCCCTTTGCGTGCTTTGATCACCGCTTCCCGATTCTGCAATTCCGTCAAATTTTGACTTATTTTTGTCGCCTCATTGCGAGCGACATTTCGCTGTTTGGAAAACGGCTGTAGCACAAAGAGGTTCGTCAAAAGAAGGAGGACGATGACAATACAGACCAGCAGTACAATGCGCTCCCGTTGAGGGCGCTGGTCATACCATTGCGATAAGGATGTGGAGGCTTTGATTGTCATCGTAATGTCTCCCGCGTAGAATCTAGTTCAAAATCAACTTGCCCGGATTGCTCTTCCAGGCGTTTCAATTTTAAATGTGCAAACACCTGCCCACCAAAAATATTGTTTTCTCCCAAGAGGTGAAGATACTCAGGAATCTGCTCTGGCTTAAGTGCACTTCCAGTGAGTTGGACTTCCTGTCCGTTGTGGAGAAGGCTGATCCGCCGTAACCAGATCCCCTGCTGCGGGTAGCGAGCTAAACCTTCTAAGGACGCAAGAATCGTCCCATTACTCTTCTGATCCTGTGTGGAAAAATAATCGAGAGCCTTTCTTTGCCCTTGCAACTCCTGCTCAACCCGCTTAATTTTTTCCTGCAACAGGGCACTGTGTTCACGCTCAGGATATTGTTCCTCCAGTTCAACAACTCGCATACTGAGAAGCTGTTGCCGCTGGCGTAAATCATCCGCTTGGATTTGCATTGAATTTGCCTGCCAGTAGCTGTAAAAACCTGCCAGAATCAAACAGATCACCACTGCGAGCAGAATCATACCCACTTGTCGGCTCTGAAATGGTTCCGGCTTATCAATCAAGACATCCTGATAGAGATTAATCTGCTGTCGCATCAATTATTCTCCCGCCGTAAAGCTCCACCAATCGCCAACAAACAGCGATTCAGTTGAAGTTGCTCACTCTCTTCAGGAACGGTTAAAACCTCAGCAAAACTGAAAGATTCAACAGTGGTTGCCAAATTTTCGTTTAAATATGTAACAACTGCCGGAATCTCTCGCTGAGTTTGGGCTATCAGCAAACGGGAAACCATCGGTAAGTGAAAGGTACTTTCACAATAATCAAAAGAACGTTGGATCTCCAAAACAATGGCATCAAGCTGTTCCGTCAATGCCTCGTAGTCACCATCTGCAAAGGGGAGGAGGTCATCCATTCCACTGCTGAGCCACCGCACCAGATAAAGAATTCCGTCACGGACAACAACCAATACTCCACTCTGTTCAAGCAGTAATAGCACTGCCAAACCACGCTCATCCTCAGTAAACAGTTCACAAATATTACGTAAAGCAAACTCTGCTATATCGATGACTTCAAGAGACAGATCGCTTTGCTCGGCCAGTTGAACCCGGTCACGTAAAAGTTTCTGTTGCGCGGCAACAACGTAGGTCAACGGTTTTTTATCACTACCAAAAGGGGCAACCTCAACCAAATCGACAACAGCTTCTACAGGAGGATAGTCAATCTTCTCACGAATCTGCCAACGGGCAGCATCACGCCGTTCATTGTCCGGCAGTTCTGCCAGTTCAATTTGGATTAACTGATAAGCATCCGCTGGTAACACGGCAATACAACGGGAATTCTGCAACTTTTGCTGATGCACCTGCTGTTCCAAGCTACGTTGACATTCCGCAGTGGAAGAACATGCCTCATAGTTTGCAAACTGCAGGGTAGCACGCCCCGCCTGACCCCGCTTGACGCTGGCAACACTAACTCCTTCAGATTCCCGACACACGGCAACAGTCGTTCCGCTTACTCTATTTTTCCCGTCAAAAAGCCCCAGGACAACCTCCCCTTAGAAAAATTTACTTTGTAAATACTAATCTGGAAATGAAGTAAACATCATTATAGATTAATAATCAACAAAAAAAGACAGCCGAAGCTGTCTTTTTTTCTAAACTAATATTTATAACTATTTAAAACTTTAGATTTTTTATTTTTTCTATAGATTCTCCGCCTGATCGGCGAGATAGGAAGCAACACCTTTTTCGTCAGCAACCATCCCCTCATCACCCTTATTCCAACCAGCTGGACAAACTTCACCATGCTCTTCATGAAACTGCACAGCGTCAACCATGCGTAACATTTCGTCAATATTCCGACCGAGAGGCAAATCGTTCACAACCTGGTGGCGAACAACACCGGCCTTGTCAATCAGGAAAGAACCTCGCAGGGCAACCCCTGCTGGCTCAAGCTCAACATCGTAAGCGCGGCAGATTTCGTGTTTGACATCAGCCACCAGCGGATATTTAACCGGACCGATACCACCTTTATCAATAGCGGTATTACGCCAAGCAGCATGGGTAAATTGTGAGTCGATAGAACAGCCAAGAACCTGTACGTCCCTTTTTTCAAATTCAGCAATCCGGTGGCTGAAAGCAATCAACTCGGTGGGACAGACAAAAGTAAAATCAAGAGGATAAAAGAACAGGACAATATATTTTCCCTGGTAATCTTCAAGAGAAAAATCTTCATTAATAGACCCGTCAGCCATAACAGCTGCTGCTGTAAAATTAGGGGCTTGTTTTCCAACCAGTACACTCATTTTAGAACTCCTTGTTTAAGATTGCATTTTCATGTTTTGGATTTCCGTATATTTAAACAATTAAATATGACCTGTCAAGTAATTATTACTAATTTAGTTATTTTTACGGCTGCGTGGATGGCATTGATCGTAAACATCCGTCAGGTGGGAAAAACTAACCTTGGTATATTTCTGCGTTGTCGATAAGGAAGCATGTCCGAGAAGTTCCTGAATCACTCGCAAATCTGCACCGGCATCAAGCAAATGGGTTGCAAATGAGTGGCGCAGGGCATGCGGGGTAACATCAGTCGGCAAACCAAACTGCAATAAGCGGCTTTTCAGGTTGCGCTGCACACTACGCGCCGTCAACCGGCCACCCCTCTGGTTGAGAAATAACGGATCGCTCTGCCCGAGCTCTCCACGCTCGGCAAGGTAATTTATCAAGGCACTGCAGGCCTGACGACCAATAGGCAGGATTCTCTCTTTGCCCCCCTTACCCAGCACCCGAACCTGGTGATTTTCCAGATCAACAGCCCCGACGTCAAGGCTGGTCAATTCCCCGACCCTCAGCCCACAGGAATAGGTCAACTCAAAAAGGGCCAGATCCCGCAAAACCAACAGATGCTCCCCTGGTGGAGATTGATCCAGCAAATGACCCATCTGTTCAGCACTGAGAACTTTAGGCAGATACTGTTCCCGGCGGGGGGTCGATAAAGCATTCACCGGAGAACTTTTCAACACTCCTTCACGTACCAGAAAACGGAAGAAAACTTTTATTGCGGATAGCTTGCGCGCAATGCTGGTCCGACCACACGATTTATGCAAGCGGGAAAGGTATTGCCGCAACAGCAACAGATCGATTTGTTCCAGCCAGTTTTCTCGCAAATCAAGGTCTCCGGATTGTTGTAAGAAAGCTTGAAACTGCCGCAAATCCCGCAGATAAGCCTCAACCGTTCGCGGAGAGAGGTTACGCTCAACGGCCAGGTGTTGCTCAAATCGATTTAAATACTGTTCCACCGGATCTCCATAAATCCTTTTGCTAATTGGATGATAACCTCAACCAATTGACGACTTCACTCCAGCATGACATACTTACTCAATCATAGAGGGGGAAACAAATCCTGTCGAGCAGCCCCAAAAAAAATTAGATGCAGCAGCCTGTTATTCTGGAGAAAATCACGTGATTACATCCCTGCTATTAGCCTTGTTTATTATAGTCGTTCTGTCAATACTCCTTTTTGATCTGGTGGTTGTCCTGCTCAGCTACAATATCTGTTGGTATGAATATTCAAATGCAACTCCCAGCTTGGTGAATAAAAGGGTCACCTGGAAAAACATAAAGCTGGTCATAACCCTCATATTTCCAGAAGTTTTCTTTGACTTTATTTCCCTCTCCGCAATTCCTTTTGGCCTATTCACCAGAAACAACCAGGCCATACAACGTGGGGAAACCCCTGTTTTGTTACTCCACGGTTTGTTCGTCAACCAATCCTGCTGGTTCTGGTTTAAGCGCCGACTGCGGCAACAGGGGTTCAATAATCTCGTCACCTTGAATTTATCTACTTGGCACAGCGAGGAAGTTTTAACCGAATTAGTGGCAAAACGGGTCGATGAGCTACGGCACCAACTCGGGGTCAACAAGGTTCATTTGGTTGGACATTCTATGGGAGGAATGATTGCCCGTAATTACGTACAGCTGCGTGGGGGTAATGACAAAGTCAAACAGCTAATCTGCCTTGGCAGTCCTCATCAGGGCTCCAAACTGGCGACATTTTCTATGAATTCCCTGGGGAAACTGTTAATTCCAAATTCCGATTTTCTCCAGCGACTCAATAGTGCACCGATCCCAGAGAATACCCAATTAACCAATATTTACACCAACAAAGACAACATGGTTCTGCCAAATTCAAATAATCATCTACCTTGGGGAACTGCCATTGAGCTTGATGGCATGGGACATACCTCGCTGATTTATCGCAAAGCACCGATAGGCGCGACAATTGCGGCATTAAAAAAACAGGTTAATCCCTCCACGTAGAGGCACATCCGTACGCTAAAATTGTACCCAACAAAGGATTGACCCTTTTGCAATCCCCTGCCAAACAAGATCATGCCCGCGTTGCTTTACAAGGGCTACAGACTTATAACCCCAAGGATACTCTGGCTGCGCTGGTAAAGCTTCTACAACCGCTTGGAGGAATGGCGACCTTTGTCAAACCTGGACAGAAAGTCCTCATCAAGCCCAACTTACTTGCTGGAAAATCTCCCGACAAGGCAGTGACCACCCACCCTGAGATTGTCCGGGCAGTGATTAAACTGGCGCAACAAGCTGGCGGCGTGGTATCGCTCGGGGATTCTCCCGGCATTGGCAGCCCCGAAAGTGTCGCCAGGAAAAGTGGAATTCTTGCAGTTGTAGAAGAAACGGGTTGCCGTTTTGCCCCTTTTGAAACATCGGTCACAATCCACCCGACCGATGGAACCTTTCATCAACTTGAAGTTGCTCAAGAGATTCTGGATGCGGATGTCATCATCAACCTGCCGAAATTGAAAACTCATCAGATGATGGGACTGACCTGCGGCGTAAAAAACATGTTTGGAGCTGTTGTTGGTCTGCGCAAACCCCGCCTCCATCTGCAAGCCGGAACGGATAAAGCTTTTTTTGCCCTGATGTTACTGGAACTCTGCGAAACTCTGGCACCAGCGCTAACCATTGTTGATGCAGTCGTTGGGATGGAGGGAGAAGGCCCCGGCAGTGGAAATCCGGTACAAATCGGAGCGATGCTGGCAGGTGGTCATCCTCAGGCAGTCGACACGGTGGCTACAGAATTGGTTGGTTTGCAACCACACCAAGTGTGGACGCAGCAGCAAGCCATTGATACGGGACGCCCTTACACCCAACTGCAGCAATTGAAACTGAGTGGCGATCCGCTAGAAACATTGAAAATCAATAATTTTCGCGCGGCAAAAATGACCGATGTCAATTTCGGCCTCAAAGGTGGGCTGAAGCACTACCTGAGAAATGCCCTGACCGCCCGTCCCGAACCCGACCACAACCTCTGTCTCCGCTGTAATGACTGTGTCACCCATTGTCCGGCGGGAGCGATGAAAATTACAGATGATAAATTACTGATTGATTACAATCTCTGCATCCGCTGCTTCTGTTGCCAAGAACTCTGTCCACATGGCGCCTTGATGACCAAACAGGGGATATTGTTGCGTTTAAACAGCTTTCTGCACAGAAAAAATTGATCGAAAATTATTTATTCCCTTTGACCAAACACCCATCAATAAGGTAAACAATTTTGCAACTTCTAACCTGCAGCCGGGGATATTTAGCCCATGAGTCAGCAAATCCATATTAATTTTGAGCTCAGTGAAAAAGACTGGCGTGCTTTTTATAATGCTTACTATATGTCTGATAAACGATTCAAGCTGCGTTTTATCTACGGCACCGGCTGCTGGATCATTGGAGCAGCAGGGCTATTCGGGCTGTACGATAACAACCTGATTGCCTTTGGTATGATCGCCTTTGGCCTCTACTGCGTTTTTGCCCGACAGTTTCTGGTCAATAAAGCATTCAAAAAAGTCAAAGCCAAACCCCAATTTCCCGGTAAGATTGATTACACCATAGATCAGGATAAAATTTCCGGAATCGAACAAGGGCAGGAATTTGAATTTTCCTGGGAAACATTTCACGGCTATCGGGATGCAGCTCCGGGGCTATTGTTGTACCTTAAGGAAGCTTCTTTCTTTTTCATCCCCAATGAAGCCCTCTCGATTGAAGACAAGCAGGAAATTATTAACATCTTGCGCTTGAATAAAGTTCGGGATCTGGCAACAAAATAAAATGGCAAACTTCATTCATAAAAAAAGGCTCACAGAATGAACTGAGAGCCTTTTTATCTACGGTCATACTAAAAGCTAATCAACGTACTTGAACAACTTCTTTCACTTCTGGAATTTGCTCCATCAGGTTGCGCTCAATACCCATTTTTAAAGTCATCGTCGACATTGGACAGGATCCGCAAGCACCGGTCAGGCGGACGCTTACGGTTCCATCTTCCGAAACATCTACCAGCTCAACATCGCCGCCATCAGCTTGCAGCATGGGACGAATCAATCCCAAAACTTCTGTAACACGTTCTTTCATTAGATATTTCCTCCGTAATCATGAGTTTATTGGTCAAGTATAGCGTTTATGTGGACTGCAATGCAAGTTCTGTTATTTTTTCCAACGATAATATCTGATGCACTCGCAAAAATGAATCCGATGGCTAAGCAAAAATTTTGGCCCGGGTTAAAACGCCCCAGCAGGCATACGGATATCACTAATACGCTTACTACAAAGAAGTTCCGGCTTACCAACATTTTTCCCTTGAACAAGCACCTTAAAACTCTCCCCCATTCCCCCTTCTGGCAAAATCAAGGTTTTTAAATTCATCCGTAGAGCCTGGGCTTTGTTCGGATCAGTTTCACGGCTTTCCAACTCAATCAACATTTCCAGAAAGCCAAGCCCCATAAGAAATTGATACTGCTGACCAAAATAAAGAGGATCCAAACTTTGTCGCTGACCTATTTTCTGTAAAGCTGTGAAATCCACATGGGCAGTTATATCCTGACAGCCAACCCGTTGATAGGGGTCTTCATTGGTTTGGTGCTGATGGTAGCAAAGCAGGGTTCCGGCATGTCGATAAGGGGCATACAGTTCTTCCGCAAGATAACCGTAATCAATCGTCAATACAAACCCACGCTTGAGCAATCGCGCAACTTGTCGCACCCAATCACAGGCAGCAAGATTGACTTCACAACGATTTCCTTCGCCGGGCTCAATTCCAACCAGTTGAAAATAGTCCTTAATCAAACCAGTGGAAAGAGGTCGCAGTTCTTCGCCGAAACTGTCATCGTGGTTAACAACATAAACTTCTTGCAGCTCGCCCCCATGTTTTTCAATCAGATGAACGGGGAAAGCATCGAGCAGTTCATTACTGACAAGACAGCCCTGCATCCCCCGTAGATCAACAAGTTCACACCAAGCCACTCGTCCGGCAGCCAAGTGTTGTTGTAATATTTGCCCTTGTCGCTGCCGATTATCCGGGCTGATTTCTATCAGCCGATACTCAAGGTGTGCATAAAACTCTGGAGATTCATCCGCCAGAGCATCCAGAATATCAAGACAAAGATGCCCTTCTCCCGCACCTTGTTCAGCAATGATAAAGTTCCCCTGCCCCAAAAGTTGCCACATCTGCTCTAGCTGCCGGGCAATCAGCCGCCCAAAACAGGAGTGGACACTGGACGAAGTAAAAAAATCCCCCTTTTTCCCGATCCGGGTACGTCCACTAATATAATAACCATGTTCGGAATGATAAAGAGCTTGCTGCATAAACTCCGCAAAGGGAATTTCCCCAGTTAAATCAATCTGCTGGTGCAACTGCAAAGCTAACTCTGATATCTGATTTTCGATCATGAAACATCCATTATGGTTCAGAATAAGGAGCGGAATTATAGCCAGCAACCAGGACAAAGACAAGAGAGAAAACCATTACAAACGCTTGAACTCGGAGAGGATTCATGCCATTATCAATCGCTGTGTAAATTGACGATCAACCTACATATTTAAAATTGGAGAGAAGGTTTTATGCCAATCATTACCATTTCCCGCGAGATGGGCAGCGGTGGCATCCCGATTGTCCACCAGGTTGCAGAAGAACTTGGCTATACTCTGGTCGACGGTGATGTCATCAGAAATGCTGCCGAGAATTACGACTTATCTCAAGAGGCCCTACATCAGATTGATGAAAAACCCCCAGCATTCGTAGAGAACCTGGATCGACAGATCGAACTGAATATGAGCCGCATCCAACTGATTGTGTTGGAGCAGGCACTGCAGGGTAAGGTTGTCATCTACGGTCGAGGCGGTCAAGATCTGTTACCTGGTATCACCAGTGCATTTCGCGTCAGAATTATTGCCCCTTTTGAGGAAAGAGTTGAGCGCTGGGCACAACGCGAATGGATTGATCCCGATTTAGCTCGCTCTTTAGTGCGTAAAAGTGATCAGCAGCGAGCCGGCTTTATCAAGTACTATTTTGATCGCAACTGGACAAATCCGATTGAATACGACATGGTTATCAATACCATTAGAGTTTCCAACGAAACAGCCGCTAGGCTGGTTATTGAAGCCACCAAAGATCCATATCTCGTCGAAAAAACTCATACTTGTAAATTAAATATTAAGGATTTAATTATCCAGAAAAAAATTCAAATTGCCCGACTCGATGATGAACGAATTAAAGACATTTGGTTTAACATTGATGTTGTCGATTGTCATGTCACCCTGTCGGGACATATTTATAACAAAGCTGAGCGCCAAGCGGTCATCGATGACGCAAGTCGTGTTGATGGGGTCATCGGAGTCACTGACAATCTAAAACTTATCAACTATTAAAAAACTCAACCGTTTGGGATGATTTACGTAAAAAAATGATAAAACGCCGGCAATGCCGGCGTTTTACTTAATTAACAAGGAGCACTATCGATGTCGGGACATAGTAAGTGGGCCAATATCAAACACCGCAAAGGGGCACAGGATGCCAAACGCGGGAAAATATTCACAAAACTAATTAAAGAAGTCACCATTGCGGCAAGAATTGGCGGGGCTGACCTTGAATCTAATGCACGCTTACGCCTGGCGGTTGACAAAGCAAAACAAGCAAATATGCCCAAGGACAATATCGACCGCGGCATCAAGAAAGGAACCGGAGATCTCGACGGTATTACCTACGAAGAGGGAGTATTTGAAGGCTACGGACCCGGTGGTGTTGCTGTTATTGTTGAGTTTATGACCGACAACCGTACCCGCACCGTAGCTGACGTCCGCCATGCCTTTAACAAGTATGGTGGCAGCCTTGGTGTCAGCGGATCTGTGTCATTCATGTTTGACCGTAAAGGGCAGATCATCTTCGACGACGACAACGATTTTGAAACCATCTTCGAAGCAGCACTGGAAGCCGGAGCAGAAGATGTCAAAGAAGAAGATGACATCATTGAAGTTATCACCGATCCGGTTAAATTTGAGACAGTCAAAAATAATCTAGAAGAACAAGGTCTCAAATATCAATCGGCAGAAGTCACTATGATTCCACAGAACCTGAACCCTGTTGCAGGAAAACAGGCTGAATCACTGATGAAAATGATTGATGTTCTGGAAGATAACGACGACGTACAGAATGTTCATGCCAATTTTGATATCTCGGATGAAGAGATGGAAAAGATCATGGGCTGATAGCGTCGCAAAAATCTCCAATCTGCGGTGTTGTCATAGTTTTTCATGACCTTGACATACTGGTGTATGTCTGCGCCCCTGAAAAATTACTCCGCCTTGCCGATTGAATTTTTTGCTTAGCTATCGCATTTTTTCAACAAAACTGGGACAGTCCCGAATGGCGCTAGTTTAAGCAACTTTTGCGACTTTCGTAAGGTCATTATCTTTGTTTTGAACTGCCATCCCGTGTGACGCAGCCGGAATGGAGCAGTTAATTTGAGAGAAAGAGCGGCAAATGTTTGAAGGCGTAGCCTGAGTTTTTGCCGTTCCTCAAAGCAACTGTCCCATGGAGGGAACCCGCCAACGGTGGGCAAGGAGGTCGGGCACCTTTTTCTGCATACTCTTTTGTGGTGTACAAAAGAGTATGGCGACGAGCAGGGTCGCAACCCCACGACCTTTTTGGTTGTTAACCCGTTATTTGGGGACATGTACTTGTTACGTGTCCCCAAATAACTACTGATAGCGACCCTGAAACTAGCGCCATTAGTGACTCCGGGTAATTATTCAACTATGCGTATTCTAGGGATTGATCCCGGTAGTAAAGCAACCGG
>JAOZOH010000247.1 GCA_029933365.1 Desulfuromusa sp.
CGTTAATCCGAATACTATACTGTCCCGATCGATTTCCTTTAAGAGCTTCAAGTCGCCTGCCCTCCTAATTATCTGTAGATCAATTTAAGAAACTCCATCAATAGCTGCTAACAATTCTGCTGTTTTGATCTGCATCAACTCTGTATCCCCACGCGATTCAACATTCAGTCGAATCACCGGCTCAGTATTTGATTCGCGTAAATTAAACCGCCATTTACCCATATCAAGACTCAATCCATCGGTAAAATCGATCCCACACGCAGCGGGTTCATAATGGTCACGGATTGCAGCTATGACCCGACCAGAATCACTGACCGTTCGGTTAATTTCACCACTGGCTGGAAATTTCTCCATACGCGCTGCGACCAACTGAGTAAGGCTCAGTCCACTTTGGCTCATCAACTCAACAATCTTTAGCCAGGGGATCATGCCACTGTCGCAATAGGCAAAGTCACGAAAATAATGGTGAGCACTCATTTCACCACCATAGAGAGCGTTTTCAGCCCGCATCCGTTCTTTGATAAAAGCATGTCCTGTCTTACTCTGGATCGGCACACCACCAGCCTGATTGACAATATCGATGGTATTCCAGATCAGCCTCGGATCATGAATAATTTTCTGTCCAAGATTGTTCGCCAACAACATCTGACTGAGTAGACCGACAACATAGTACCCCTCGATAAACTGCCCTTTATCATCAAAGAAAAAACAGCGATCAAAATCACCATCCCACGCGACGCCCAAGTCTGCCTGATGCTGCAGTACGGCATCCCGGGTCAAAGAACGGTTTTCGGGTAAGAGCGGATTCGGAATACCATTTGGGAACATTCCATCGGGTTGGTGACAGATCTTGATAATTTCCAGAGGCAAATAGGGCTCAAGCAAATCAATTATTGGTCCAGCACAACCGTTTCCAGCATTTACAACAATTTTCAACGGTTTCAGGTTGTCATAATCAAGATAAGAGAGCAGATGTTCAATATATCCATTTTTAAATGATACCGGGGTGACTTTACCAACCCTGTCAGAGGCTGAAAAATTTCCAGACTCGGCAAGTTCTTGAATTTCGCCCAACCCGGTATCACCACTGATCGGTTTGGACTGTTCTCGCACCAGCTTCATCCCATTGTAATCAATTGGATTGTGGCTGGCAGTAACCATAATTCCACCATCCAGTTTCTGACTAAAGGTGGCATGATAAATTTCCTCAGTTCCACACAGGCCAATATCCAAAACATCACTTCCACCCTCAGTGAGCCCTTTTGCCAGAGCGTTACTCAAAGACTGGCTGGAGGCACGCACATCATGCCCGATGACAACTTGTTGGGGTTTTATGAGTTGCGCATAAGCACGACCGATGCGCCAAGCAATATCTTCATTGAGTTGATCAGGCAACCGACCACGAATATCGTAGGCTTTGAAACAGTCGATTTTCATTGTTCCCCTTGCCCCTTCGGTTCACGTCCATACACATCTTCCAAACGGACAATATCATCTTCACCCAGATAGCTTCCCGACTGCACCTCTATAATTTCCAGAGGAATCTGTCCGGGATTTTCTAAACGGTGAACTTCACCAAGGGGGATATAGGTTGATTGGTTTTCAGAGAGCAGCAGAACGTTTTCGCCACAAATCACCTTGGCAGTCCCTTTGACAACGATCCAATGTTCAGCCCGATGGTGGTGTTTCTGTAATGACAAGCTAGCTCCCGGATTGACGGTAATCCGTTTCACCTGAAAACGCTCGCCAGCATCAACCCCTTCATAGGCCCCCCAGGGACGATTAACTCGACGATGAAGATTTGCCTCAGTCCGTCCCTGCTGCTTCAATTGTTCAACAATTCCCTTTACGTTTTGTACTTGATCGCGCTGAGCAATCAAAACTGCATCAGCCGTTTCAACCACAACCAAATCTTCTACTCCAACCGCAGCAATCAAACGGTGACTCGCATGAAGATAGCAATTATTGGCAGCTTCGGTTAAAACATCACCGATAAGAACATTACCATCAGTATCATGGGGATGAACATCCCAGAGGGCTGACCAGGCACCAATATCATTCCATCCAGCAGTAAGTGGAATCACCACCGCCCGGTCCGTTTTTTCCATCACTGCATAATCAATGGAATCTGCTGGACAAGCAGCAAAAGCAGTTTCATCAAGTCGCTGAAAATCTAGGTCACCGACCATATGGTTAAAAGCACTCTGGCACGCCGTTAACATCTCTGGCTGATAACGTTTTAATTCTACCAGATAGCGGCTAGCGCGAAACATAAACATGCCACTATTCCAATAATAATTTCCACTGGCAAGATAACGCTTTGCCGTTTCCATATCTGGTTTTTCTACAAATTCGGCAACGGGGTAAGCTGAGCTATTTGATGTCTGATCGGCACGAATGTAACCGTAGCCAATTTCTGGTTGAGTCGGCACGATACCAAATGTGACCAATGAACCTTGTTCTGCCTGATCAACTCCCAGTTGAACAGCCTGATGAAACGTGGACACATCCTGAATCAAATGATCTGCCGGCAAGATTAATAAAACTGGGTCAATGCCTAAGTTTTGAGCATAGAGAGCCGCAATGGCAACCGCTGGTGCCGTATTCCGACCACAAGGTTCAAGAATAATTGCAGCAGGTTCTTTGTCGAGTTGTCTCAATTGCTCAGCGACCATGAAACGGTGCGCGTCATTACAAACAATCAGTGGATTTTCTATTTCAGGGATGCCATCCAGACGTTGGACTGTCTCTTGTAACATGGTTTTTTCACTGGCAAGGGGAAGTAACTGTTTAGGATACAGTTCACGTGACAGTGGCCAAAGGCGAGTGCCTGCCCCACCTGAAAGGATAACCGGTAATATCATTTTAAGCCCTCCAAATAACTTTTAATTTACTTGGTCAATCGTCCAACCCCAAAATATTCAAAACCTTCATCGCGGATATAGTCGGGTTCATATTGAT
>JAOZOH010000090.1 GCA_029933365.1 Desulfuromusa sp.
TGTAAATTTCCAGACCAAAAGGGGTCAAACGCAAAAAAGCAGCCAAACTAGGCTGCTTTATAAGCTGGAAATGTTGTTGAACCGCTTGTTACTAGGCGCCCCAACGGGAAATCAGGTGAAATTTCTCTTCAGTTGTTAACCAGTCAGCATTGATCATCCGTCCTTCACTTTCGCATGTTGCCAGGGAGAAAAACCCAAGCAGAAGCAGCGAAAAAATAATTCCAAGTCCGATAACTACAATGTAGGTCATAATGGCCTCCTTCATAAATGTGTTTGCTTCGTGGGTTGAATACTAGGCTGGTATGATGTATAAGTAAAATCATTCTTTCAGTGGTATAGGATAAGTTAAAATTATGCTCCCAGATTTTAATCGCCTCAAGGTTTTTTATCATATTTACTCGTTAAACAGCATTGTTGCTGCGGCAAACCAGCTGCATTTGTCACAACCAGCGATCAGCCAGCAACTGCAAAAGTTGGAGGGTGAACTGAAAGTTCCTCTCTTTACCCGGTTACATAAAAAGTTGGTTCCGACCGCAGCTGGGGAACGCTTATTTACCCTTGTCGAACCTTTTGTCGAGAAACTCCAGGACGAAATTCCCTATATCCGTCAACCCTTGGATCGTCCGGCAGGGATGCTGCGAATTGGTGCTCCCAGGGAATTTGGTAAGGAATACTTACCGCGTTTTTGTTATGAATTTCGCCAGCTGTACCCCGATGTCATGTTTAAACTGAAGTTCAAAGAAGCCCTCCCTCTGTTGACCATGATCAGAGAAGGGATATTGGATTATGCGTTGGTTGATGTTTATTTCAAGCGTGGGGAGCTACCCAGCTTTTCGGATATTTTCAGTGTTGACCCATTGCTTAAAGAAGAGATGATCTTGGTCTGTTCGCAAGACTATTACCAAAAGGAGATTGCAGGAGATCACTCATTCAAAAACCTACTTGGTAAAGATTATATTACCGATGAGGATGATCCTTCAGTTCTTACCTTATGGTTCAAGCATCATTTTCACAAAATGCCCGAGAATCTTAATGTTGTTACCACTCTTGACAGCCATGAAGCGTTACTTTCGGCGCTTAAGTTGGGGATGGGATTAGGTGTTGCTACAGCACATCTGGTTTGGGATGAAATTCAACGGGGCGAACTCGTACCGATAACCACACTGCAGGCGAATATGGTCAATATGATTTCATTGGTGCAGTTACAGGATAAAGTGCCAACCCTGACAGAAAAGACCTTTCGAGATTTTATGATAGCTGGTATGCAGAAAGCTGAAGTTCTGGAACGGTTTCAATGTACTGGATTTTAGAATAACCTGGAGGCGGTGATGCCTATTCCAACCATTAACCTTGATTTCTGTAGTGAACCGGTCAACTTGCACTGTCCGATTTGTGGGCAGCTGGTTTTTGCCTTGGGGGTGCAGCAGAAAAGTTGTTCCCATGTTTTGTTTCTCGGAGATTCCGCAACCGGAAGCTGGTCATGGCTACAGGGGCAATACATTCACGAGTTCGACCTGGTAGTACAGAAAAAATATGAGAAATCCTGTAATAACGGATTTTATGGTTCGTTGGAAGACTATATTGCGACTATCAGAACTGACAAGGCCGCTACCATGGCAGCATCTATTCTTTCCAGAAAATCGGTATTTATGTTCTCCATTTCAACATCGGATATCGGGTGCGGTGGAATGCACAACGGAACGATCCATGCTATTTTTGACTATCTTCCGGAGGGAGTTAACGTGATTTTCTGATCTCCCAATGCAACCAAACCATCCTTATACAAGCCGCCAACCGCTTTTTTGAAAACTTTTTTACTCAATCCCAACTGATTACGGATCTGTTCCGGTGGGCTTTGATCGTGTAACAACAGGAAACCATCAACTTTAAGTGCATCGAGAATAATCTCCCGGGCAGCTTTAACTCCCGCTGCACCAGGTCGCCGCAGAGTGACATCAATTCTGTGATCGGCGCGGATTCGCAGGACGTAACCGGAATGATGCTCTCCCCGTTTCAGCCCCGGTGGTACCTCGTCTTTATAGAGGAGTGCTTCATAGTAATTATTGACGATCACCTTGGCCCCCAGATCGGTGAAAGCCCAGATCAGCAGATCGACCTCTTCCCCTTCGCGAAGATCTCGATTTTCTTTCACCAGAAATTTTTCCAGGTGACTTGAAGCGATCGGGCGATTTTCATCATCGTGATAAATGCATACCAGGTAGCGCCGCCCCTCTTCCATTTTTTGTGTCTGTTCGCTGTAGGGTGCGAGTAAATCTTTTTTTAGCCCCCAATCGAGAAAGGCTCCGTGTGGGCTGACACTTTGAACCTTTAACAAGGCGAACTCTCCAACCTGAGCAAAGGGGATCTGCGTTGTTACGGTTGGTTTTTTATCTCGGTCAAGGTAAAGAAAAACCTCAACTGTTTCTGCTACACTGATCTCGTCTGGGCATTCGCGCCGGGGCAAAAAAATCTGTTCTCCCTGCGCATCAAGCCAAGCCCCTTTGGGATCAATACTTTTAACCTTCAATTTATAGCTGTAGCCGGGTGATAACATCAGTAAACCTTTTTTAAGAATGGGTCTTGTTTATCGAGAGTCGTGCCCTACTGATACAAAAGTAACCTAATCCGCAGATTATTGCTAAGGTAATCAGGAAGCCATTCCAGCCGTAATGCCGATAGATAATGCCCGGAGCAAAAGACCCGATACTTCCCCCAGCATAATAAAAGGCGACATAAAGCCCATTTGTCAGGCCGCGATACTCGCTTCCCGCTAAACGATTGACCAGTCCAGAGGCCGTTGCATGAACCAGAAACATGGCACCACAAAAAAGAAACATCATCCCGAACAGCAGCCAGATGTGATCTCCTGCCAGACCAAGAAGGGTTAATCCCAGGCAGATAAGGCCAATACGGATAGTTTTAAGTTCGCTGTGAAGCCAGGAACTAAACTTGGGCGCTCCCAAAGATGTGACAATTCCCATCATATATCCGGAATACATCAGTCCGATGCGCAGTTCATTTGCCTGGTCGCTCAGTTCTGTCAAGCGGAAAGGCAAAAAATTCATCACAGCGGCAAAGATTAAAAACAGGCAGAATACACTCAGGTAGATGGGGAGAAATGTCGGTCGTCGTAAAGTTTCCAGGATCGCTCGGGGATGTGGCCGGGTGATCTTTAAGCTAGTTGTTTCCGGCAAGCGGAACAGGGTCAAGAAGCCAATGCAGAGGCTGAATGCCAGGGCTAGAAAGCTGAATTGCCAGCCGAACAGATTGGCAATCAGTCCAGAAGCTGCCCTGCCAATAAAACCGCCGAAGATTGTTGCAGCAATATAGATCGCCATGACCTGTTGAATTTTATTTGCCGGGGAATGAACGGACAGGTAGGTCATCAGGGAGGTCAAGATAGCTGGAACCAGTAAACCCTGGATTAGTCGGATGGTAATTAACAGCGTAAAGTTGGAGGTGCCGGCGAAACACAGTTCGGTTATTGCCAGCAAAGCAACCGCAATTTTCAGTATCCGGATTGGTGAAATAGTTTCAAGCAGGTAACCGTAAGCCAGTGGAGCCAGTGCTAATGGGATAAAAGTGACTGTGGTCAGTGCCGCCGCCGCTTCCCGGCTGACACTGAACTCTTGACTCAACACCGGTAGCAGGGGCTGTGGGGCGTAGAGAACCGAGAGAACCAGAATAGTATTGAAGATGATCGGTAGTATGTCTGAATATTTTCGTAGCGGCATTTTGCTTATCCAGAAGTGTAAGTTAGCTTGTTGTCCTTTGCTGTAGCAGAAATAAAATGGGTTGTACAGGAATATGAGTGGGATTAAGATGTTTTTGTAACTGCTTATATTGGGAAGTGCGACTAGTGCCACAGTTTTTTGTGGAGAATAAATGTTGCCCGTGCCTTGATGAAAATGAATTCCAAAAATATGATTAATTTTCACTTTTTGTTATTAATTTGTTATTTAGCTCTACTTGTGTAGAGTTATTCTTAGCGGATAGCGGAATAATAAACTCGGGAATGAGCTGGAGGTAGAAAAGATGGAAAATAAATGGTTGAGCTTGAAAGAGACTTTTGAGGTGAGGGATGTTAGGCAGTTGAAGGGTAATTTTTTGCCCTCCCTGCTGAAAAAAGCACAGAAGCTGGAGGTGGGAAATGGATTGTGTGTGGTGCAGAGTTTTGAGCCTATCCCACTCTATTCAGCCCTTGAAGAATTAGGCTACGAATATCATACCGATAAGGTATCTGAAACGGAGTACAGGGTTTACTTTTATCGCAGTGCAATGGAAACTCCCAAATATCCTGATGGCATGGACGTTCCCCTTAAACCGACCGCGGTCGTGAATTTCAATCGGATTGAACCAAAGCTGGCTGATGTGGTGGTTAATTTCTGGGATTTGATCTGGGGACAGGAAGATCCTGCGATTGGCATGAAAACCAGGCTTTTATTATCATTGGCCAATGGTGTTGGCGGCGGTCGAATGAGACAGGCAACCAGAGAGCTGGTTAAAGCCTATTCGATTGGAGTGACGGTCGCAGAATTGGATGAACTTTTTTCGATGTTTGTCTGGAATCAGGGGGTTGGCCACTTTGCGTCTGAAATTGGTCCTTCTTCGCTGTTTGCAGCCTATCAGTTTGTCAAGACTCAGGAAGATAGGGGGACTGCCCGCTCTGAGATCGTGAGAGAACTCACCGACAAATTTGGCGAGAAAAACCCTGATGTGAGCACTTTTTATAAAGCGAAAAAGGATGAATCAAGTGGTAACAAGTGAAGATAAGATCGCAGATATTATGACCAGATTCCCACATGTCAAAGCAAAATTGATTGAGCGAAACAAGATCTTCAAGAACTTGAATAATCCGGTTGTATTCAACACTGTTGGCAAGTTTGCGCGAATTGCAGATGTCGCAAGGGTTTCAGGAGAAGATCTGGATGATCTGCTGGCTTTTATCAACGGGTTGGTTATTGATGGTAAGTGAAAAACAGCTGCTCACGACGGGCGCTCTGTTTTTTTGTCCTGATCCTTGTCGGTAACTTTCGGGGCTGGTTACATCTCTGTTTGATCCAGGTAGTAGCCACAGGGTTGCTGCAATATTGCTTGAACCAACACTTGTTCCTGGTGGGACTCCCATGAAAGAACTGAATCAGTTCAAGCTCTTCGACAGTCATTTTCACGTTATTGACAGTAGGTTTCCTCTCGTTGTAAATCAGGGCTACCTGCCCCAAAGTTTTTCTGCAACCGATTATCTGAACCGAACCAGTAACTATGCAATAGCCGGTGGCGCAATTGTTTCGGGTTCATTTCAGGCATTTGATCAGACCTATTTACTTTCCGCCCTAGCCGAGCTTGGCCCTGCGTTTGTCGGGGTTACACAACTTCCGGTAACGGTTGCCGATGCTGAGCTGATCAGCCTGAACCGGGCGGGGATAAGGGCGGTACGGTATAATTTGCAGCGGGGCGGGTCGGAGGGGGTGAAACGTCTCGATAGCTTTGCCCGTCGGGTGCATGATGTAGTTGGCTGGCACACAGAGCTGTATGTAGATGCAAAAAATTTATCCGATCTGCAAAGCACCCTGATTGAGTTGCCCGTGGTTTGTATTGACCACCTTGGACTGTCATCCGCAGGATTACCTACCTTGTTATCACTGGTTGAAAACGGGGTATTTGTTAAGGCTTCCGGCTTTGGCAGAGTAGATTTTGATGTAAAGTCAGGAATGCAGAAAATCGTTGCAACCAATCCCGATGCCCTTGTTTTTGGTACCGATCTGCCGTCAACAAGAGCACCACAACCCTATTTTGATAATGATTACTTTATGGTTATTGAAACTCTGGGTGAAGGTATGGCACAAAAAGTATTTTATAATAATGCCGTCAATCTTTATCGACCGGCGAATATAGCGGCAGAATAAGCTTTTAAGGAGTGACAATGAGCTCTCTTGATTTTGAACTTGAAAAGCGTATTTTTAGAAAATTTTACGATAACAACTTACCTCTTTTTGAGGAAGCCAAAAACACCTACATCAGTACCATCAACACACTGATAGAAAAGTCTGATTTTGGCGAGGTGACGAAAATTGAGGGTCGGGTTAAGAATAAAGATGAGTGTATCAAAAAATTTCAACGTAAATATCAGGGTAAACTTGAGGCAGAGGAACAGCCCTACAGAATTAAGGACTATATTTCTGACTTAATAGGGATTCGCATTGTCTGCCTCTATGAAGACCAGATTCCTGTGGTATCAGAGGTGTTGAAGGGTCACTTTAAAATTATTGACGTGACCGATAAAATTGCGGCTGTTGAGAGTACCGAGGATTTGTTTGGTTATAAAGGTCTGCACATGGATCTTGTCCCCAGCGAGGAAGAGGCTCCGCTGTGGAAATACCGGCAGTTTCCCTTCGAGGTGCAGATAAGGTCCATGATTCAGGATACCTGGAGTGTCCTGGATCACAAAATAAAATATAAAAAGTCGATCCCCAATAACCTCAAACGCAGAATTAATGTTCTTTCTGCTCTGTTTGAGTTGGCCGACCGGGAATTCAAAGAAATCCGCAACGCGACAATGGAATTATTACAGCAGGCAACGGTAGACCCAATCAGCGATTTACTGGCCGATAGCAGCGGCGCCAGTGGTGAAGTCTCACTGGCAACCAGCGGAAAAACTGTCAATGCCTTCAATTTCCTGCGCGTTGCAGGTCACTTCTTCAAGGATTTCGAGTTTGAAGATTACAAAGTCGACAACTTTGTCCAGGACATCCTGAAACAGAATTGTGATTTTAAGAGGGCGGATCTGCACAAAAGCCTGGTTGAGAATTTAAAAACGGTCAGAGATTATCGTGATCAATTCCTGGCGGAGAATCCTGAAAATACTTTTAGCCCCTACACTTCAATTCGACATTGCCTGTACCTTCACGACCGGGAAACCTTCGGTCGGATTTTGTCCAAAGGGGCAAGGGAGCGTTTTGCAACATGGCTGAAAGAGTTATAATTAATGCACTCGCAAAAATGAATCAGATGGCTAAGCAAAAATTTCGTTCCAATTAACCGCGCCAGAGAGTCCATGCCAGATCATTACTATCAGTACTATGGGTGAATTTTGCCTGGCATGTCTGACACTGGTAATCTTGTTCTTTAAAGCCCCGGGGTTTTTGCCCTTTAAAAATTTGCAAATCTCCAATTTTTAATAAATTTTCATGCGGTTTGCCATTCCGCGATTTTTTTGATTGTTCTTCACACAGGTCACAAATTTTCATTTTATCTTTTTCTCTCTGGTTTCTGCTAAACTTCATCAAAGGGAATAATGCGACGGATCGAGAGGGTCTATTGGCAGCGCATCGTTTTTCTGCCGTCCTCGAAGAGAATCTCAACCTTTTGCGCACCGATGATCCGCTGTACCATGCCAAGACCAAAAACAGGATGGTCAATCAGGGTGTTGATTTTGTAGCTGTCGGTCATGGAATAGGTTTTTGCTTTTGAACTGTCCATCTTTTGCTGAAGAGATTCCCACTCTTTACGATCGGCATCTTTAGGCTTGGTGACTTGTCTAGCCGCAGGTTTTTTGGGAACGGTGGGTGGTCGGTACTTGTGCTGGCGGGTGCAGGTCTGGCATTCTACTTTCCCGGGATTCTCATCGACTATGGTGATTATGATATGATCGGTATTTTTGCGGCATTTAGTGCAGCGGCCTTCAATGGGGTCACCGATTGAAAGTGTGGTGCTTTGCATAGTTCTACTCCCTTGTTCGGGTTCAGCCAAGATATGGCCAATAAAAACCAGGGAGAGTGCCGGAATCTACGGGGCTGGCTTGACAATTGATATGTCATCCTCAAAGACTTTGGGTGCCTTCAATGTGATTACATCATCTCCGTATGGTTTGAAGGATGAGGGTCATTTTGAGGAGATTTGTGTCGGTGTGTTTTTACCACAATACACCTTTCCCTGAATAAAAGATATTTTGAATTTTTGATTGCCATAAAAAAGCCCCGATTCTCAATGAATCAGGGCTTTTTTATGGACTACATTTTCAGATCTTTATTATTCGTCAGCTTCGCTGACTTTCCATGCTTGCCAGACCTTGCCAACGAGGTCAATCCCTGGTTTCAGGGTGGTTTTTCCTGGTTTCCATCCAGAGGGTGTAGCTTCGGCCCCCTTGGTGTTACGAACCAACTGGAAGGCCTGCAGTTGACGTAGAGTTTCATTGACATTGCGACCCACCGGAGGGGTCAAGACTTCATATCCCTGAATGATGCCATCAGGGTCAATGATAAAGCGACCACGGTTTTCAACCTTGGCAGCCTCATCAAATACGCCAAACAGTTTGCCTATTTCGCCACCAGCGTCTGATAACATAGGGAAAGGAACTCCACCATCGACCATTTTTGAGAGTTCCTGATCGTTCCAGATTTTATGGGTGAACATACTATCGATACTGACTGAAAGTAATTCGACACCTAGCTCTTGAAACTTGGGGTATTTCTCGGCAACTGCCGAGAGCTCGGTTGATCAGACAAAGGTGAAATCACCGGGATAGAAACAGAGAACAACCCATTTCCCCAGGTAATCGGATAGTTTTACATCATTGACAAAGGCTCCATTATGAAAGCCTGGAGCGGTAAAATCAGGTGCTTTTTGTCCCACATGAACCATCGCTTGCTCCTTTTTGATTGCAGTCGTTATTACATTTTCCTCGGTCTCTGACCCTTCCTCCACAGCAACAGCAGAGGCTGCAGTTGGTCTAACACAGCCTGCGCCTTGATCTTCTCCCATACCGACTCCTTTCCGTAGGAAATTATGACGTTTTTTATACTCTAGCTAGGTGTATTGAGAAAATCAATCGGGATTGGAAATTATATCTGTTTTTTAAATGCAAGCTGTTGATAATAATTGATGAGACCATTTGTAGAACCGTCATGGCTACTGATTGCCTGCTGTCCCAGAGCGAGTTCCGGAAGGATCTTTTTTGCCAGTTGCTTGCCCAGTTCCACGCCCCACTGATCAAAAGAATTAATATTCCAGATGGCACCCTGAGTAAAAATTTTATGTTCATAAAAGGCAATCAGTGTGCCAAGGGTCTGTGGTGTGAGTTTTTGGAACAGAAAGGAGCTGCTGGGGCGGTTACCGGGGAAAATTTTGTGTGGCAGAAGTTGCTCAACCCTCTCAGGACTGTGCCCTTCAGCTTCAAGTTCAGTACGAGCTTCTTCAGCAGTCTTTCCTTGCATGAGTGCCTCAGGCTGAGCGAAAAAATTGGAAAGGAGAATTTTATGATGCTCGCCGAGGGGATTCTGGCTTTCACTCGGGGCGAGAAAGTCGGTCGGAACCAGTTTGGTTCCCTGATGGAGAAGTTGATAAAAAGCGTGTTGTCCGTTGGTCCCCGGTTCTCCCCAGATGATCGGTCCAGTGGAGTAATCAACTGGTTTTCCCGAGATGGTGACCCCTTTCCCATTACTTTCCATATCGCCTTGCTGAAAATAGGCGGGGAAACGGTGCAGGTATTGGTCATAAGGGAGGATTGCATGCGAGTCAGCAGCGAAAAAATTGTTGTACCAGACACCCAGCAACCCCATTATCACCGGAATATTTCTGTCAAATGGAACTGTGCTGAAATGTTCATCAGCCTGATGTGCTCCAGCGAGGAGTTCTGTAAAATGATCCATGCCGATATAGAGGGCAATTGATAGCCCAATCGCCGACCAGAGAGAATAGCGCCCCCCGACCCAATCCCAAAATTCAAACATATTGTCTGGATTGATGCCGAATTGGCTCACCAGTTCCAGGTTGGTGGATATGGCAACAAAGTGCTGGGCAACGGCAGTTTCATCCTTGGTTTGTTGTAACAGCCACTGCTTTGCAGAATTGGCATTGGCCATGGTTTCTTGGGTGGTGAAGGTTTTTGATGCGATGAGGAAAAGAGTGGTTTCGGGGTTTAGAGGACGTAGTGTTTCGGTCAGGTGGGTTGCGTCGACATTTGAAACAAAATGGACGCTCAGTCTGTCATGACCGTAAGGCTTCAGGGCCTCAGTGACCATCAATGGACCGAGGTCAGAACCACCGATGCCAATATTGACGATGTCGGTGATCGGTTGGCCGGTTGCACCGAGCCATTGCCCGTTGCGGACTTGTTCACAGAAACCAGCCATTTTCTTTAACACTGCGTTGATCTGTGGCATAACATCCTGTCCATCGACCAGAATAGGACGGTTGCTCCGGTTGCGCAGGGCAATATGGAGCACTGAACGTTGTTCTGTAGAATTGATTTTCTCTCCACTGAACATGCGATGTATTTTTTCTTGCAACCCGCTCTGCTTGGCCAAGTCAATTAACAGTTTCAGGGTGGTGGTGGTGATGCGATGCTTGGAATGGTCAAAGAGAATGTTGTTAAAGGTGAGGGAAAATTTTTCAAACCGCTGTGGGTCATCCGCAAACAGATTGCGCAAGTGGATTGTCTCAATATCCTGATAATGTGCCTGGAGATTTTTCCAGGCGGCAAGTTGGGTCAATTCAGGCATGGGATACCCCCTTTATTTTTTTGCAGCCATGATTGCATCATATGATTCATTGATCTCTGCCAGTTGGTCATTGGCAAATTTGATGAATTCAGGCGGCAAGCCCTTTCCTTCAATTTTATCAGGATGAAACTCAGTTGCTTTCTGGCGGTAGGCCTTTTTTATTTCTGCTGTTGTTGCTGCACTGGTTATACCAAGGTTTTCGTAATGTTTGCTCAGGCTAACACTTGATGAGTGCAGACCGACATAGCGACTGCGTAAAGACTGGTAGATACTTTCCGGTAAGCGAAAGGCGGTTTTTGCTTCCAGCAGCATATTCTCTTCTTGGGGGTGGAACTCACCATCCGCCATGGCAACTTCAAACAGAAAGCTCATCATGAAATTACAAAGCTGCTGATCCTGCGCAAACAAGTCACCAAACTGCCGGGCATAATCAGCAAAAGATTCGGGCCTGTCTTTCGCTTGAGTAAAAACATTGATGGCATAAGCACGGGTTTGTTTATCCAGTCCGAGGGCTTCTTTGGATATCTTTTCGATTGCTGCAATTTCGTCGGGACAGACCCGACCGTCAGCTTTGGCCAGCTTTCCAACCATGGAAAAAGCCGCAGTAAAAAAGATTGCCTGCCGTTGTTGAGACTGATTAAATCCACCTCTTCCTTGTGGAAGCTTCTGAGAGTTGCCCATGCTGGCACCAATTGCAGCTCCCATAACAGCGCCGAATGGTCCGGCAATCATTGCTCCCAGACCTCCGCCAATAACTCCTGATAACCAACCCATAAACATTATCCTTTACAGAAAAAAACTTTTAAATTCATGATAGAGCGATACGAGGTAGATATAATGAGGGATGTTTATGGTCGCTGCAAGCGATTTTATTAAG
>JAOZOH010000248.1 GCA_029933365.1 Desulfuromusa sp.
GCTTTGTAGATCATCACGTAAAAGAGCGGTGCAAAGAGAATGACCAGCAGGGTAGAAGTCACGACGCCGCCAATGACACCGGTGCCAATGGCTCTCTGTGCTCCCGAACCAGCCCCAGTTGAAAGTGCCAGCGGCAGAACACCGAAGCCGAAGGCCAGCGATGTCATGATGATTGGTCGCAGGCGCTGTTTTGCCGCATCGAGAGTAGCATCGACTAGTCCGAGTCCTTCATCAACCTTGGCCCGGGCAAACTGGACAATCAGTATGGCATTCTTGGTCGTCAGCCCTAAGGTGATCAGCAAACCGATCTGGAAGTAGACATCGTTTGGCATCCCCCGCTGGCTTGCGGCAACCACCCCACCAATGACGCCCAATGGCATGCAGAGCAGAATGGCAATAGGGATCGGCCAACTCTCATACAGAGCCGCCAGACAAAGGAAAATAGCAAAGATCGAAAAGGCATAGAGCAGCCACGCCATGGAGCCTCCCTGCCGTTCCTGATAAGAGAGTCCAGTCCAGTCGTAACCGATTCCCTGCGGCAGCTTGGAGATGAGCTCTTCCATTGCGGCCATCGCTTCGCCGGTGCTGTGACCCGGTGCCGGTTCCCCCCAGAGGTTGATCGAAGGGAAGGCGTTGAAGCGTTCCAGTTTTGGCGAACCGGTTGCCCAGCGGCCACTCGCGAAGGATGAAAAGGGCACCATTTTCCCCATGCTGTTACGCACATAGAGCTTTTTCAAGTCCTGTGGAAGCATCCGATAGGGAGCATCAACCTGGGCATAGACCTTTTTGATTCGCCCCGCCTGGATAAAGTCGTTGACGTAGGCGCTGCCAAAAGCTGCAGCAATGGTATTGTGAATAGATTTGATGGGGATCCCCAAAGCGCCCGCTTTGTCCCAGTCGACGTCGATATGGTATTCGGCGACATCATTCATGCCGTTGGGACGCACCCTGACCAGACGCGGATCCTGAGCCGCCATCCCAAGCAATTGGTTGCGGGCTGCCATCAATTTTTCATGACCTAACCCTCCCCGATCGAGTAACTGCAGATCAAAACCGGTGCCCATTCCCAACTCGATGACCGGCGGTGGCGGGAATGCGTACACCAGCCCCTCTTTCATCTGGGAAAAAGCCCCCATGGCTCGCCCGGCAATCGCCTTAACCTTCAGATCCGGGCGTTGGCGCAGCTTCCAGTCTTTGAGTTTGACAAAGCCGAGGGCCATATTCTGCCCTTCCCCACCAAAGCTCATACCGGCAACAGTAATGAGCGATTCGACCCCTTCCTTTTCCTGCTCCAGAAAGTATTTTTCCACTTTCTGCATAACTGCAGCACTCTGCTCCAGAGTTGACCCCGATGGCAGCATCGCCATCACCATCAGGATGCCCTGATCTTCATCAGGGATATAGGAGGTTGGCATCTGCTGAAACAAGTAGCCCATGCCAACAACGATCAGGACAAACAGGAACAGGTAGCGCAGTTTTTTGGCCAGCACCCGGCCCACCAGCCGGACATACAAATCCCGAACACGGAAAAAGGTGCGATCAAACCAGCGGAAGAAGGGGCGGAGAAAGCGGATCGCACCATCCGCAGGTTCATGCCCTTTAGGAATTGGCTTGAGCATCGTGGCACAGAGAACCGGGGTCAACACCAACGCAACAACCACTGACAGTAGCATGGAGGAAATAACTGTTACGGAAAACTGGCGGTAGATAACCCCGGTAGAACCGGGAAAGAACGCCATTGGTCCGAAGACTGCAGACAGTACCAGTCCGATGCCGATCAGGGCACTGGTAATCTCTTCCATCGATTTCGCCGTGGCTTCGCGGGGCGAAAGACCCTCCTCAGCCATCAATCGCTCAACATTCTCTACCACCACTATAGCGTCATCGACCAGCAGTCCAATCGCCAAGACCATGGCAAACATGGTCAGCATGTTGATGGAAAAACCGAACAGGCCGAGTATCCCGAAGGTTCCAAGCAGCACCACCGGCACGGCGATAGTCGGAATCAGGGTGGCACGCAAGGTCCCCATAAACAGATACATGACGACAAAAACCAGCAAAATCGCCTCGATCAGAGTTTTGACAACTTCGTCGATGGCAACCCGGGTAAAAGGTGTGGTGTCGTAGGGGTAAATCACCTTCATCCCGGGCGGGAAATACCTGCTCATCTCCTCGACCTTTGCCCTGACCGCATCGGCTGTATCCAGTGCATTAGCGCCTGCAGCTTGGCGGATGGCCATAGCGGCCGCCGGTTTGCCATTATATCTAGCTATAATGTCAGATCGTTCAGTGCCCAAGGCGGTCCGTGCGACATCCTTGATCCGAACCACCGAGCCGTCCGGATTGGTGCGGATGGGGATAGCGGCAAATTCTTCCGGAGTCTGGAGCAGATGCTGGACGATGATGGAAGCATTCAGGCGTTGACCTTTTATGGCTGGAGCCCCTCCAAACTGACCGGCAGAGACCTCGACGTTATAGGCCCGCAGCGCCATGATGACATCTTCCATGGTCAGGTTGTAACTGATCAGTCTATCGGGATTGACCCAGACCCGCATAGCATACTGGGAGCCGAAGTTCATCACCTCGCCGACCCCTGGAACTCGAGATAGAATCTTTTCCAAATTGGACTGGGCATAGTCGCGCAGATCATTGCCATCCATGCTACCGTCTTCGGAAATCAGGCCGACGATCATCAGGTAGTTGCGGGTCGATTTACTGACCTTGACCCCAGAGCGCTGAACCACATCGGGAAGGCTTGCCATAGCGAGTTGCAGTTTATTTTGCACCTTGGACCAGGCAACATCTGGATCGGTTCCCGGCGCGAAAGTCAGCTCGACCCGTGATGCCCCTGACGAGGAGCTGGTACCGGATAGGTAAAGCATGTCGTCAAGACCAGTCATCTTCTGTTCGATGATCTGGGTCACGGTGTTTTCGACAG
>JAOZOH010000021.1:0-6219 GCA_029933365.1 Desulfuromusa sp.
TCTCTCCTCCGGAGATACCGATAATATCAGCAATAAACGTATCCGGTCCGGCAACCGTAAGTGGTTGCAGCATGACACACTCAAGGGTTGTTTGTGGCTGAAGTTTGACAATTTGCTGGTGCACCCGTTGGATTCTTGCCTGGATAGAATCAACCAGCTGCTGACCCTGTTTTTCTGCCCCCGTGATGCGACCGATGTCCTGGATTGATTTTAGTGTTTCTGCAACTGTCTGTGGATGGATCACATAAACGGGAACCCGTATCAATTCCAACCACCGGATCAGTGCTGGACGGTTCATATCTGCCGCGGCAATTACCAGATCAGGGTTATGTAGCAGAATACTTTCCAGACTGGGGTCGGCATAACCGCCAACTTTTGGCAGCTTTAATGCGGCCTTCGGATAAGTGCAAAAATCGGTTACAGCAACAATATTTTTTTCAAGCCTCAGTTTAAACAGAAGTTCAGTCACACTGGGAACCAGGGAAACGATTCGCTGTGGGGGGGAGGGGATGGATACTTGACGATTTACGGCATCGGTGAAATCAGTTGCCACCGCCGGGCAAGAAAGGAACAGAATAAAAAGAATACCGAAAAGGAAATTCTTGCGCATAAGTATCCTGAAGCAAAGACTGGGGCTGATTAGTTTTCAGCCCCAGTCTAGAGCAAATCACAATGATTAGAAAGAGAGTTTGATTCCCGCATATCCGGATAGCCCGGCTGTCCCGTACCCGGCAACTTCTTCATAATCTTCATCGAACAAGTTGTCGATCCGTCCGAATAACTTCAGGTTGTTGTTGATCTGGTACGAAGTAGCAAGATTGACCAGTGTGTAGGCATCTAAAGTTTCACCGCTGTAATTTCCATCGTACCGATCACTTGAATAGATCATATCCAGGTGAACCTGTAATTGCTCAGTGGGATAGAGGTTACAACCAACAGTTCCCTTATGTAATGGGCGACGAGCAAGACGTGCACCATCCTTATCTTCAGAATCAGTGTAACTATAGCCAAGTTGTAGATCAAAGTATTCTGAAGGATACCAACTGATACTTGATTCAACCCCCTGAGTTTTATATTCACTGACATTTTGATAGGTAAAAGTTGAATAATCAAAATCTATGTAGTCATCAATATCGTTGGAGAACCAAGACATGCTTAGAACTAAACTGTTGTTAAAGAAAGTTTGTTCAATGCCGACATCCCAGCTGATACTTTCTTCTGCTTCAAGGTTCTCGTCGCCATAGGAACTAAAAAGCTGATAAAGTGAGGGGGCTTTGAATCCAGTGCCGATAGAACCTTTGAAGCGTGTTCCTATCTGAGGGAAAATGTACGTGGGAGCTATTCGCCAAGTGGTTTGTCCACCAAACTTTTCGTGATCGTCAAAGCGAACCCCGATAGCCGCATTGAAGTTTCCTATTGCGATTTGTTCCTGTAAAAAAGCGGCGTTTGTCGTTGCCTCTCCTTCAGTTGTCCCGTAGTAAAAACTATCAAAAACCTCTTTCTCATTTTCAATACCAGCAACAATTGTGTGGTTCTGATTGAGTCGAAAGGTATTTTGTAAATCAAACTTAGTCACTTTGCCATTGTATTCGCTGTCGTCCCAGTATTCTCTCTTTGTGTCGGTTCGGGCAGCTCCAATAACCATCTTCCAACGGTCATCTAAAAGGTTTAAGACACCCTCAACCCGTCCAATTAGCTCACGACTATCTTGATAAATTCCATCCTCTGTAGGGATAGAGCTATATGTTGCGAAATCAAAAATGTCAGTATCATAATCATATTCAGAAGTTGTTGCCCGCAGAATCAGATTTACGGCAAAAGTGTCCACCGGGTTGATTCCGATATTAAATGACATGGAGGTGCTTTTGTGACCGTCATTCTCGCTAAATCCTTCATCCTCATTGTAAGCTGAGTAGCCTTCGGTCTCAAGCCGGGAAACGGAAAATGAAGTAGATGCAAGATCAGTCGCAACAGAAAATCCGGCATTCCCCCGCCAGGTATTGTATGAACCCCCCTCTACTGAGATATGGCTTTGAGGTGTGGTTGTCCCTTTGCGGGTGATTATGTTGATAACACCACCAATCGCATCAGAACCGTAGAGTACGCTTTGTGCGCCACGAACAACTTCAATTTGTTCTATATTGTCAACGCTCAGATTGGCTATATTAGCACCACCTCCGATTGTCGAAGTATCTCTGAATTCAATTCCATCGACGAGGACTAGAGTATGTTTATTGTCTGTGCCGCGTAGAAAAATCGAGCTATTTGCCCCTGCTGGCCCTTGCTGCATGATGTTGACCCCAGGAACACTACGCAGCACATCTAAAACCTGAGTTTGCTGCTTTGCTTCGATTTCTTCTGCCGTAATAACTGTGACCGAACTTGCAATTTGACTTAGTGGTGTTCCGGTTCGAGTCGCAGTGACCACAATCGGATCAAGTGTTACAACTTCTGCCCAGAGAGATCCTGCTGTGAATAGCAGGGTACATAATACGATGAAACATTTCTTCATGGTGTTCCTCCTGTTTCCCTCGGGAAGTGGGACAAGAGCAATAAAAAAACCCGTCACCCTATTAACTGGGTGCGGGTTTTCCGTATTTTGTCCGCGCTTGTCCACACTCCCATGCCCGGGGAGACTGATAGTGGATGTGTTTTACGGCAGGTCTTCTGACTTACGAGTTTTCAACATTATTTTCTGCTGAAGAAACGGACAGCCTTCCCGGCATTTTTGCCAGTGACATAAATATATCCGATTCAACTCGATTACAGCGGCGGGTCCGCGGAGGATTCACACCTCTCTTCCCTAATTATGCCAAGAGGTAGTCTGAGAATATGTGTCGTAGCGAGAAATCGGCTGATTGTGGACAGATTTTCGTAGATTTGAGAGCGAATAGCATCGCTATTTGTCAAAAATATACGGAAATATGTACCGATCAGACGGTTTCGCAGTAGACACTTGTATTTTCGGACACTCTCTTTCAAGCACCGTAAAACGATTCAATTGTGATTCTGCTTATAGAAGAATATCATGTCTCCTGTCAAGCACACAAAATGCTCAATGTTGCTTGTTTGGCAAAGATTGGATTTCTTCATGAACAGATACCGGTCAGATGCTTTTCCCTCTACTGAAATCATGCTACCTTGTATTTTTTCAGAAACAGCGGTTTTGCTCAATTGGAAGTTGAAAGGTTTAGAATATGATTTTTGAAAAGATAGGGGTACAGGTTCCGAAGATTCTACTGCCTAAAAAAGGTACAGATATGCAGCGTTGGTCGGTGATTGCCTGCGATCAATATACGTCTGATTTGGGATATTGGCAGCGACTGGAGCAGCAGACGGCAGGGAGTATTTCAACCTTGAACCTGGTTTTCCCTGAAGTCTATCTTGATGCTGCTGATACCGAATCACGGATTGCGGCTATTAATCGGGCGATGGAAGACTATCTAGCCGATGGCAGTCTGGAAGAACAACCGCCCGGATTTATTCTGGTAGATCGTAAAACCACAGCAGTCAATTCGCGCAAAGGATTGGTTCTGGCTCTCGATCTGGAACAATACGATTACACCACGGGGGCACAAAGTTTAATTCGCTCAACAGAGGGGACTATTCTTGATCGATTGCCGCCACGGATTAAGGTCCGCCAAAATGCGCCGATAGAACTGCCACATATCATGGTCCTGGTTGATGATCCACAGCGAACGGTCATTGAGCCTTTGTTTGATGAAAATCTGGAGATGATTTACGATCTTGATCTGTTGGAAAATGGTGGCCATCTCAAAGGGTATCGAGTCGATCATCCAGAATTGATAAAACAGGTAGCTGCAGCATTGGAACGGCTGGCTGACCCTGACACTTACCGGGACAAATATGGCGATGGGGAAGTGATGCTCTATGCTATGGGGGATGGTAACCATTCGTTTGCGACCGCTAAAGCAATCTGGGAAAAGCTGAAAAAAGAGGCTGATGACCCCGCTCAAGTAATGAACCATCCAGCTCGCTATGCCTTGGTTGAATTGGTCAATGTACATGACCCCGGTCTTGAGTTTGAAGCGATCCACCGGGTGCTGTTTGATGTCGATTGTGATTATCTTAAGCAGCAGATGGAGAGTTTTTTTGCCGGGAGGGGAACGCCGCTGTCTTTTGCCTCTTGTGCTGATCTGGAAGAAGCTGAAGCGATTGCAGCAAAAGAGCAGGGAGGGCATGCTTTCCCTGTGGTGTTTGCCGGGCAGTTTGGTGTGTGTACAATTGCGGAGCCAGAGTATACCCTTGCAGTGGCAACCCTCCAGGGTTTTCTCGATCATTACCTGCAGGAAAACCCAACTGCACGCATCGATTACATCCACGGCAAGAAAGCCGTGACGAACCTCGGTAGCGAAACGGGTTGCGTGGGTTTTTACTTACCCGCTATCTCCAAGCATGATCTGTTCAAAACAATTGTGCTGGATGGGGCGTTACCACGTAAAACTTTCTCGCTGGGGGAGGCGGATGAAAAACGTTTTTACCTGGAGTGCCGGAGGATTCAGAAATGAATAATCAGTTGGGACGAAAACCAGCGACCTTGTCATGGTTAATCCACTATTAGCAACTCCCGGACTATCCCCAGGTGGGGGCTTTCCAAGACTTTTGCTATGTGAGCCATCTTATTTTCATAGTCAGTATTCAGGGGACACGTAACGAGAATATGTCTCCTGAATACCACCTAAGAAAACCTCATGTGTTCAGGCGTCATTTCCCGCAGGGAGAATCAGGTTCAACAGCACCCCGACAACCCCCGCCAGACCGATCCCGCCCAGTTTGACGATAGTCAGATCAAAATTCATTCCGCCAATACCAAAGACTAGAATGATCGCGACAATCGCCAAGTTGCGTGGTTGCATCAGGTCGGTTCCAGCTTTGACCAGAGTATTGATGCCAATAACAGCAATCGCGCCGAATAATAGAACCATAATTCCACCCATGATCGGAACAGGAATTGAGTTCAAAAAGCCGCCCAGTTTTCCGATGAAAGCAAGGAGAATTGCGGTAATAGCTGCCCAGGTCATGATGGCAGGATTAAAAGATTTGGTCAGAGCTACTGCTCCGGAGACTTCTGAGTAGGTGGTATTCGGTGGGCCACCAAGGCAGGCTGCGAAACTGGTTGCGATACCGTCACCCAGCAGGGTGTTTTGGATGCCTGGATCTTCTACGTAGTCTTTTCCCGAAATTCCACCGATTGCCAGAACATCACCAAAGTGCTCAATTGCCGGGGCGATGGCGACTGGGACAATAAACAGGATTGCTTCGAGATTCCAGACCGGGAAGGTGAAGTCTGGCATGGCAAACCAAGGGGCTGCAGCAACTTTTTGCATCGAAATCAACGCCGGCCCAGTCCAGTTTTGCAGCGTACCCGGATCAAAAGCTGCTTGGGTGGAGGCGGTGAATCCAGTACCGTCAAGAATCATGGATGTGACATAACCAGCAACGATTCCACTTAAAATCGGGATTAATTTGAACAGTCCGCGCCCGAGGAGGGAGACTAGAATCGTAACTGCCAAGGCAACTCCAGCAATAATGTAGGCGGTTGTTTCCGGCACCAACCAGGCAGAACCATCACCGGTTCGGCCAGAGGCCATATGGATAGCTACTGGAGCCAGAACCAGACCGATCACCATGATGACTGGGCCGGTGACGATTGGTGGCAGAATTTTGTGTAAAATGCCCGAACCAAAAATCCGCACAATCAGACTTAAAACCGCATAGAGCAGTCCAGCAGCAACCAGCCCGCACATGGTTCCGGCAATCCCCCATTGAGCAACACCGTAGATAATTGGGGCGATAAAAGCAAAACTTGAAGCCAGGAAAACCGGCACACGTCCACGGGTGATCAGTTGGAAGATCAGGGTTCCTGCGCCAGCGGTAAATAGTGCAACATTGGCATTAAGTCCCGTCAGTAAGGGGACCAACACCAGGGCTCCGAATGCAACAAACAGCATCTGGGCACCAAGCAGGCAGTCCTTCAAGCGAAAATTATAATCTGTAGGGGCTGGGCTCTGATTCATGTTTAAGTTCCTTTTTTTTGTAAGGCAGGGTCAGATCTCATTGAGATCTGACCCCGAATCATGGTTTTTTACTTGGTTCCAAATATTTTATCTCCCGCGTCACCAAGACCGGGGAGGATATAGCCATTTTCATTCAGTCGTTCATCAATTGATGCAACATAGATATCAACATCCGGGTGTT
>JAOZOH010000021.1:6319-33676 GCA_029933365.1 Desulfuromusa sp.
TTTTCATTCAGTCGTTCATCAATTGATGCAACATAGATATCAACATCCGGGTGTTCTTTTTTGACCCGGGCGATTCCTTCTGGGACTGCGACCAGAAAGAGCCCACGGATGCTGGTACATCCGGCCTTTTTCAGCATGTCGATACAGGCCACCAGTGATCCGCCGGTTGCCAGCATCGGATCTAGGATCAAAGCGGTGCGATTGTTTATATTGCTGGTAAACTTTTCATAGTAGGTGACAGGTTCCAGCGTTTCCTCATTGCGGTAGAGGCCAACAACACTGACGCGTGCGCTGGGGATCAGGTCAAGAACTCCATCCATCATCCCCAATCCGGCACGGAGAATCGGGACAACGGTGATTTTTTTTCCTTTAATTTTCTCAACTTGAACCGGGCCGTTCCAGCCGATGATTGTTTCCGGTTCAGTTTCGAGATCCTTGGTCGCTTCGTAGGTCAACAGGCGGGCGATTTCAGAGGCGAGCTCGCGGAAATCTTTGGTGCTGATATCGTGTTGGCGTATCAGACCCAGTTTGTGTTTAACGAGGGGGTGATTGACTTCAAAAACGGCCATGATTTTCTCCTTGGAAAATGAATTGTTGGATTCAACAGCGCAGCATAAAAGTATCGATTCAGTTGGTCAAGGGCTTAACAGGTGATATTGTGTTAGTCTTAAGTAATGTATTTAACTCTGCCAAGAAAATGGACTTCTTCTTGCCGCCAAGTTGCGCTATAGTGCGCGGTCGATCAATTTAAGGTTTTTTAGGGAGTTATCGCCAGATGGCATCAGTTTCAATTAAACATCGTAGCGAATATTTCGCCTTGCGGGTGGCTGCAGTTATTGTCAGGCGTTTATCGCGTAAGAATGCTCTGGCATTTGGGCGCGTGTTGGGACGGTTGACGATGAGGATTCTGCCAGATCGCTATCGGATGGCAAAAGATAATATGACTCTGGCATTGCCGGAGCTGAGTATTTCCGAGATCGAAACAAATGTGCGGAAAAATTTTGAACACATTGGTATGTGTGGTGCAGAAATGCTCCGTTTTGATATGTTTCAACTTGGTGATGAGAATGTCGATAAGTATATTACTTATGATGGCTTATCTCTGTTGCAGGAGGCGCTGGCGCTAGATCGTGGTGTTCTCCTTTTAAGTGCTCATCTCGGTTTCTGGGAGTTAGGCGGGTTTGTTCTGGCAGAGAAGGGGATTCAGTTCGATATGGTGGCAAAACCCCTCAAAAATCCGCTGGCAGATCGTTATTTTGGTGATCTGAGAAAGTCTTTTGGTGCTGAAATTCTGAATAGTCGGAAGGGTGCCCGGCGAATTCTGCAGTCATTACGAGCTAACCGTGCTGTCGGAATCATGCTTGATCAGCATATTTCGCCACCGGGCTCAGTTATGGTCGAGTTTTTTGGGCGTAAGGCTTACACAACAACGGCCATTGCCAATATGGCAATGAAAAATCAGATTCCAGTCGTGCCGGTATTTTGTCTGCGGCAACCTGATAATAGTTATAAAGTCTGGGCTGAACCGATGTTGATGCTGACTGGAAAAGGCGAGAATGCCGTCATTGAGAACACTCAACGGTTGACTGATATTATTGAAGCTGCAGTACGTAAAGATGTCAGCCAGTGGTTCTGGATGCACAAACGCTGGCGAAAAAAGAAAATAAAGAAGCGAGTTAAGGCAGGTACTGAGTGAACAGAAATCTCCAGTGGCGATCTTCAGAGGAGGGACACACAGTGATGGTGTTCCTGCTGATGTTCAAATAATAAGAGGACAAATTAAGTGAGTAAAGAATTACAGCGAGAAATTGCTAAGCGGCGAACTTTTGGAATTATCAGCCACCCCGACGCAGGTAAAACCACTTTGACTGAGAAGTTGTTGTTGTTTGGTGGGGCGATTCAGATGGCTGGAACGGTCAAGGCGCGTAAATCAACTCGACATGCGACCAGCGATTGGATGAGCATTGAGAAAGACCGGGGTATTTCTGTTTCATCATCGGTGATGAAGTTCAATTACCGCGATTTCGAAATCAACTTACTGGACACCCCGGGGCACCAGGATTTTTCTGAGGATACCTATCGGGTGTTGACTGCTGTTGACAGCGCTCTAATGGTTATTGACAGTGGCAAAGGGGTTGAACCGCAGACTGAAAAGCTGATGGAAGTTTGCCGGATGCGTAATACTCCGGTCCTGACTTTTATCAACAAGCTTGATCGTGAAGGGCTTGAGCCGCTCGATATCCTCGCTGATATTGAGGAAAAGCTGCAAATTGAATGTACGCCGCTTTCCTGGCCTATCGGTATGGGGAAGCGTTTTAAGGGAGTCTACAATCTTTACCGTAAAGAGTTGAACTTGTTTCGACCTGGAGATGATATTCGGAGTACCCGAACGGTTAAAATCGCTGATTTGAGTGACCCTCAGTTGGATGAATTATTGGGCAGCCAAGCGGATGAATTGCGGGAGGATATTGAACTGTTGGAAGGGGCGGCAAATCCGTTTAGCCTGAATGATTATTTACGTGCCAATCAGACGCCGGTGTTTTTTGGCAGTGCTATCAATAATTTTGGTGTCCAGGAGATGCTTGATGCTTTTGTCGAGCTGGCTCCAGCTCCAGGGTTGCGGGAAACGGTAGAGCGGATTGTTGAACCGGACGAAGATCAGTTTTCCGGATTTGTGTTTAAGATTCAGGCAAATATGGATCCCGCCCACCGTGATCGGATCGCTTTTTTGCGAATTTGTTCCGGCAAGTTTACCCGTGGGATGAAGGTGAAACATCACCGCATCGGCAAAGAAATTCCACTCGCAAATGCGACCATATTTATGGCGCAGGACCGGGCCCATGTTGAGGAAGCTTATCCCGGTGATATTATCGGCCTGCACAACCATGGCACAATCAAAATTGGTGATACTTTTACCGATGGAGAAGAGCTTAAGTTTACCGGAATTCCCAGTTTTGCACCGGAGCATTTTCGTCGCGTACGTCTGAAAGACCCGCTTAAATCAAAACAGTTACAGAAGGGTTTGACCCAACTGGCAGAAGAAGGGGCGGTGCAGGTTTTCAAGCCGGTCACCGGGGCAGAATTTATTCTCGGGGCGGTTGGTGTGCTGCAGTTTGATGTGACGATGGAGCGGCTTAAAGCAGAATATAATGTCAATGCCGTTTACGAGGGGGTCGATTACACTACGGCGCGCTGGGTTGAATGTGCTGACCGAAAGCTGTTTGAAGAATTTCAAAAAAAAGAACAGGGACGCCTGGCTCACGATGCCGAAGGTCATCTGACCTATTTGGCGGCCAGTGAATGGCGCTTGGGGCACACCATGGAGGAGTGGGAAGGAGTGCAGTTTCTGAAATCGCGGGAGCACAGCTGATAAAATAGTAGATATCGAACAGCTTCTATAAAAGGGGTCGCAATGCGGCTCCTTTTTTGTTGTGTATTGAAGTATTATTCTGCTATATTTGTTTTCACTTATTATTTATTTATCATTTTATTTGGAGTACCGTTAGTGCACAAATTTTTTTACTGGCGTTTCTGGTTATTGTTGATCTGTCTTGGTTCCCTTGTCTGGGTGCCTCCAGCATTGGCTGAAGAGCGGTTTAAGGTGCTGGTCGTGTTCAGCTATGAGCATGATTATCTGTGGGATGTTGAGATCCGTGAAGAGATAGAAAAGGTTCTCAATCCGCATGCTGATCTAACCTTTTTCTACATGAACACTAAAGTAGCATTGGCACGTGGGGCAGAAAAGGCCGCCGAGGTATTTGCTCTCTATCAGAAAATGCAACCGGATGGAGTTATTGCTGTCGATGATAATGCTCAATTGTTATTTGTTGTCCCCTATCTGAAAAACCGCGTTTCTACACCAGTTATTTTCTGCGGAGTCAATGCAGAACCGGAGGTCTATGGTTATCCAGCTGATAATGTTTCCGGTATTCTGGAGCGTTATCACTTTGAAGAGAGCCTCTCTTTAAATCGGCAACTTACAGGAAAAACCGAGAAATTTGCATTAATGGTCAATGAAAGTCCCCTGGCCGATCTAATAGCCGCAGAACTTAAAACAGAAAAAGCTGAATTGTCTGCAGAAATGGTTACCTTTCTGCGCCCTAAAACTTTATCACAGGCTGTCAATATGGCTGAAAATATTCGAGATAATGTCGATCTGCTCATGTTGTTAACCCTGAAAGGGTTGGTGAATAATGAAGGTAAGCCGATCAGTGATGCCGAAGCTATTTCTACCGTTGTTCGTAGCTTCAACAAACCGACAACCGCAACAGCGGCTTTTGCCGTAAAAAATGGTGTACTCAGTGGCGTTCTGGCCACTGGACAGGAACAGGGTGAACAAGCCTCACTGATGCTGTTACAGGCGCTGCACGGAGTCCCTATGGGGCAACTGCCAGTCACCCGCAACTATCGTGGGAAAAGAATGATCAATGTTTCAACGCTGCAGCGATTAGGTATTACCCCGCATCCGATGGTTTTACGGGGGGCTGAACTGGTACGTAATCTTCAAAAGTAATCCTTCTTCCTAAGATGACTTCAATGACGAGCAGACAAAATAGTAACATATCGATTAAAAGCCGCTTGAGGTGGATATCTCTGACTCTTGTTCTGGTTTTTATTCTGATTGCTACAAGTCTTTATTTTGCCTCGGTAAAGGTAGGTAAAAAAATTGACCTGATTGTTGAGGGCAACTTTCAAAGGACAATTATCAACTCGCAGAACAGTCGTGATTTTGGATTGTTGCATGCGCGCTTAAGTGTTTTTGAAAACACTTTTTATATTGATGACACATGGTTTGAAACTGAGAAGAACGGCCTGCAGAAGGACATTATAAACCTTCAAGCAGCTAGTTCTTGTTCCACTTTAGAGACCCTTTTAGACCAGTTGCAAAAGCAGTTTTCGGTTTATCTGGAACGCCGTAAGTGGGTCAATTATCTGCTGCTTTGGCGTTCTGAACAGGATAAGGATATTGATGAACTGTTTGTCCTTCTGCAGGATATCATCGCTGAAAAAATGATAGAAGTGACCCTTAAGGGGGGTGAAGCTGAGTATCTGGAGCAGTTGGTCCTCCTGATCTCTGGGTATCGAGAAAGTTTATTTGAAATTGCAAAACTCAATGCAGAAGAGAATCCTGCCCATTTGCTTTCAATTTCTATTGATGCCCCTGTCCCACTGGCGACTGAATTACATAATCTGATTATGCGACTACGGACTGTAACCGCGTCAGAACCACCTATTGATCGTTTGGGACTACATCTGATCGATCGCTTTTCCCACTATCAGTATCTGATGCAACAGTATCACCAGGAAATGGTTCGGCTGGGTGAATTAAGCCATGAATTGGAACAATTAACGGTACAAATTCTATCCACAATGGAACAACTTGATAAGCAAACTGCTGCAACAATAGTTGAATCCAAACTTGAAATTGGAAATACCATAAAGACAACGGTCACATCTGTGCAGATTTTGCTGGTTGTTCTGGCTGCTTTATTTTGGTTTGCTCTGAGAAACCTGTTCAAAAAACACATACAAACTCCTATAACTTTGGTTGGTGAGCGACTAGAGCTGTTTCAGCGGGGCGACCACTATTCCATAATGAAATTGGGTCGGCAGGATGAGTGGGGTAATATTGAAACAATTTTTAACCGGATGCTTATGGATTTGCAGGAGAGTGTTGAAGCTTTACAGGAATCGGAACAGCGTTATCGGGATATTTTTCACAATGCAACCGATGGTATTTTTCAGGCAACGGTTTCTGGAGGGTTGATAAGTGTTAATCCCGCTTTGGCAGAAATTTTTGGGTATGATTCTGACGGCGAGACAGAATTGGCTACTGTCATAGCTGGGCTAAATATCCAAAGGGATGTCTATTTACGAGGGGAAGATCGTGATCTCTGGCTCAGCCTGATTCGACAGCATGGAGAAGTACGTGATTTTGAAGCTCAGATGTTGCGCAAAAATGGCAGTATTTTCTGGGCAGCAGTAAATGGACATCTGATTCGCGATTCCGCCGGTCAAATCGCCTGTATTGAAGGGACAGTTAGAGATATCTCTGCACAGAAGATTGCTCAGGAAGCGGTTCAACAGTTACAGATTTATCTGCAGAATATCATTGATTCAATGCCCTCAGTGTTGATTGGTGTCGATATAAACATGAAGGTGACACTCTGGAATAAGCGTGCTGAACAAGAAAGTGTTCTCACGGCAGATGAGGCCAAGGGTCTCTCTATCAGTCAAGTTTGCCGCTTGTTTAATCCAGCTGCCTACCAGTCGAAGCTGGCGGAAACACTACGAACCAGAAAGCCAACTCGGTTGCTGAAGGTTGAGAGTCTTAAAAAAGACAAGGGTGGCGGCAATCGTTTTTTTGATATTTTGATCTACCCACTTTCTTTGACGGAGGCAAGTGGGGCAGTTATTCACATGGACGATGTGACTGAACGATTGCTCTTGGAAGAAATGATGGTTCGTTCAGAAAAAATGCAATCTATTGGTGGGTTAGCTGCAGGGTTGGCTCATGAAATCAATAATCCGCTGGCGGTTATTCTGCAGAATGTACAGGTTTTAAGCCGTCGTTTATCGCCAGATTTGGATAAGAATCGGCAAACAGCACAGGACTTGGGGACCACAATTGAGGCGCTTGGCGAATATTTCCAACTACGGGGCTGTGAAAAGATGCTCCATTCGATTTCAAATGCGGGCCAACGTGCGGCAAAAATAGTTGAAAACATGCAAAGCTTTAGCCGACGTGGGGCATCTAACTTTATCCCCTACTCAATCTCTGATCTGCTGGAGCGAACGGTTGAACTTGCTGGAAGTGATTATGATATGCGGCACCATTTTGATTTTAAGAAAATCCGTATTGTTCGCGATTATCAATCAACTCCAAACGTATATTGTGAAGCCAGCCAGATTCAACAAGTGCTGCTGAGCTTGCTGAAAAATGCCGCCCAAGCGTTAAGCCACAACTCGGATGGCTCACAGCTGACTCTGCGGATTTTACCCTCCGGAGAGAGACATGTCTGTTTGCAAATTGAGGATAACGGCCCGGGGATGGTGGAGGATGTCGCTGCCAAAATCTTTGATCCTTTCTTCACAACGCGAGAGGTGGGGCAAGGTACCGGACTAGGGTTGTCAATTGCTTATTTCATTGTGACTCACAATCATCATGGTCGTTTGAGTGTGACTTCTAACCCGGGCCAAGGGAGTTGCTTCGAGATGATATTACCGCTGGAAAATAACGAAGAGATATTTACCTTTGAATAATGCTACTTATGATGGCGTCGCAAAAAGTCCGACCTCCGGTGTTGCAGCGTTTTTTCAGGATCTCGACCTACTATTATGTAGGCCTTCACCCCTGAAAAACCACTACGCCTTGTAGGACGAAATTTTTGCTTAGCGACCCACGCCCTCCGGGCGAATTTTCAAATGAGTAACTTGAAATATCTATCCCCCCTTTAGCAAAGGGGGAAGGCAGAAATCATGTTTTATGTAATTACAGGTACTTAGATTGAAGTTACTCAGAAGCCATTTTATTCTTTTTTGCGAGTGTATCACCTATGTTAGGAGGTGCTGATGGCCGTTATTGCCTGGAAAAGTATTTATGAAACCGGTATTGTTGCCTTGGATAATGAACATCGAGGGTTGATCGAAGAGATTAATCGCTTATATGAAGCGGTGCGGGACAAACAGGGGGAAGCGGTTCTCGCTGATATCCTGGCTATGTTGGAAAAATATACCGTTGATCATTTTCAGCATGAGGAAAAGTTGATGGCGGAATACCATTATTCTGGACTGGCAGAACATCAAAAAATCCATCAGGAACTCATTGATGAAATTCAAGCTTTTAAAATGAAATCAACCTCTGGAACTGAAGAGCTGGCAAGGGAATTGCTGACATTTCTTCGGGCATGGGTATTGGAACATATTCTGAAAGTAGATAAAAATTATGGGGCATTTCTCGAGTCCCGTGGCGGGCGTTTTATCGAGTAGAATTGGCTTGCAGCAGTACAATTGTTTTTGGCAATAAAAAGACTGTTCGATATCGGGCAGTCTTTTTATTTGATATCCCTTGCAGATCATGACTTAATCTGGAGATAATAATAAAAACATTTCTGGTGTGTGCCTTGAAAGGAAAGTAAGGATGAATGAATTGATGAGGGTTTCAGTCAAAGTGTTGTTGCAATCACAACGGCCGGAAGAGCTGGTTTGTGTTAAAGGTTGGGTACGTTCCATTCGGCGGGGCAAGGGGGTTGCTTTTATTACTTTGAATGATGGCAGTTGCTTTGCCTCTGTGCAGATTGTTTTGAGCCCGGAGCTTGATAATTACGAGGCAGCATCCAAGGTCGGTACCGGAGCTAGCCTGGTGGTTACCGGGCAGTTGGTAAAATCACCTGCGGCTGGACAGGCCTGGGAGGTTCAGGCGGAGACAATTGAAATTATCGGGGTTGCCGATGAAAACTACCCATTACAGAAAAAACGGCACAGTCTTGAATATCTCCGTTCCATCGCCCACTTACGACCACGCTCCAATACCTTTGGTGCGGTGTTTCGGATGCGCAGTGTGCTCGCTTTTGCCGTTCATCAGTTTTTTCAAGAGCGGGGGTTTCTCTATGTTCAGACGCCAATTATTACCGCCAATGATTGCGAAGGGGCTGGAGAAATGTTCCGGGTCAGTACCCTGGATCCCCAGAACCCGCCACAGCAAGATGGTCAAGTCGATTGGAACCAGGATTTCTTTGGCGAACGGACTGGTTTGACTGTCAGTGGCCAGTTACAGGGAGAGCTTTTTGCCACGGCATTCACCGACATTTATACTTTCGGTCCGACCTTTCGGGCAGAAAACTCCAACACCAGCCGCCATGCTGCTGAATTTTGGATGATTGAACCCGAAATTGCGTTTGCCGACCTGCGTGATAATTGTCAACTGGGCGAGGATTTTCTCCGCTATATGGTTGTTCACGTGTTGGAGAATTGTCAGGAAGATCTTGATTTTTTCAATCAGCGGGTTGAAAAAGGTTTAATCGATAAACTCGAAGCTCTGGCAAAAGCAGAGTTCCACACTATCAGCTATACCGAAGCGGTTGAGCAACTACAGAAATCGGGGCAGGCGTTTGAATTTCCGGTCGAGTGGGGACATGATCTGCAGTCGGAGCATGAACGTTATCTGACCGAAAAAATCTTTAATGGGCCGATCTTTGTAACTGACTATCCGAAACAGATAAAAGCTTTTTATATGCGGATGAATGATGATGAAAAGACTGTCGCCGCCATGGATTTACTGGTGCCCCGGGTTGGTGAAATTATCGGTGGCAGTCAACGTGAGGAGCGTTTTGAGGTGTTGCAATCACGGATGGCACACCAGGGAATTGCCGCCGCTGATATGGACTGGTATCTTGATATCAGACGTTGGGGGAGTTGCCCGCATGCCGGGTTCGGCCTTGGTTTTGAACGTTTATTGATGTATCTGACCGGAATGGAAAATATCCGCGATGTTATTCCCTTCCCACGGACTCCGGGGCATGCGCAGTTCTGATATTAAATCCCCCTCAATCCCCCCTTTTCAAAGGGGGAGATTGACGCCAATCAGGAAAATCGATTTGAAGACATTATTTCACTACATTTTTCTCGCCGTTTTTATGGTTCTCCTGAACAATATTGTTGCTGTCGCTGAGGAACCGGTGCGCCCGGATTTGCCGGTACGGATCGGTGGCGATTACAATTATCCCCCCTATGAATATCTGGATCATGATGGCTTACCGACTGGTTATAATATCGAACTGAGCCAGGCTATTGCCCGGGTGATGGGGATGGAGATCAACATTCAGCTCGGCTCCTGGGGCGAAATGCGCCAGGCTCTGGAGCGGGGGGAGGTCGATATCCTGATGGGGATGGCACATACCGAAGAGCGCCTGGATGAAGTTGATTTTTCTATTCCCCACGCCAAAGTGCACCAATCTATCTGGATTCGCGACGATAATGAAGATATTCGCACCGTCAATGACCTGATCGGCAAAGAGGTCATTGTGATGAAAGGGAGCGTGATGCACGATTTCATGCTCGAAAATGAAATTGCAGCTGATCTGTTTATGGTTCAAACTTTGGCTGATGCATTGAATCTGCTGGCTTCAGGTCACCACGATTGTGCTCTGGTTGCGAAACTTCCGGGTGAATATCTGCTGAGTAACCCGAAGCTGGATAACATTCATCCCATTGCTCGTCCACTGGTTGCGCAGAATTATGGGTTTGCAGTGAAAAAAGGGAATCTTGAGCTGCTGGCACAGTTTAATGAGGGCTTATCCCTGTTAAAGAAATCTGGGGAATACCGCCAGATCAGGGAAAAGTGGCTTGGGGTTCTACAACCAGAGCCGATTTCCTGGACAAATATTATCAGTTATGGTGCTTTGGTCATTGGTCCGTTGCTGTTAGTTCTGATTGCTTTTGCCCTTTGGTCACGGACTTTGCGGCGGCAGGTCGCATTGAGGACAGAGGAGCTGGAACGTGAAATTGCTGAACGGATGCGTTCTGCAGAAGAACTACAGATCCGTCAGAAACAGTTATTACATGCCGATAAAATGACATCTTTAGGGGTTCTTGTTGCTGGGGTGGCTCATGAAATAAATAATCCTAACGGGTTGATTCAACTCAGTTTGCCGCAGTTAAATAAGGTCTATCAGAGTATCGAGCCGATTCTTGATGTCAAATATCAGGAACAGGGTGATTTTAAGCTCGGTTGGTTCGATTATTCGCGGATGCGCCAGGAGATTCCGAAAATATTGGAGGAAATGCTGGAAAGTTCCAATCGTATCAAGCGGATTGTCGAAGATTTGAAAGACTTTGCCCGACGTAACGATTCCGGCCTGGACGACATGGTGGATCTGAACGAAGTCATCCGTTCGGCACTGCGGCTGGTCGATAATACACTACGTAAATCAACCCGCCACTTCCGGGTTGAATATTATCCTGAATTGCCCTGTTTCCGTGGTAATGGGCATCGTATTGAACAGGTTGTTGTTAATCTGATTCTGAATGCCTGTCAGGCGTTGACTTCTATGGATCAGGCGATTGACTTGCGTACTTATGAGTTAAAAGGTGAAGGGATGGTGGTTCTGGAAGTCCGTGATGAAGGTTGTGGCTTGGACGAAGCAACCCTGCAACGGATAACCGACCCATTTTTTACCACAAAACGGGAAACTGGCGGTACTGGTCTTGGCCTGTCTGTTTCCGATGGAATTGTAAAGGATCATCATGGTCGGTTAGAATTCTCAGGGCAGACCGGTCAGGGGATGGTGGTGCGGTTATTGCTGCCAATCTATAAGGAGCAGAAATGATGGAGAAAAAACTATATCCACCATTTGGGGTGTTGCTGGTAGATGATGAACTCCCCTGGTTGCGGAGTTTAAGTCTAACCCTTGAAGGGCCGGGAGGGATCACTCATCTGCTGCAATGTCAGGATAGCCGCGAGGTGATGTCGCTGTTGGAGCAAAATGATATTGGCTTGGTGTTGCTCGATTTGACTATGCCACACATCTCTGGGGAAGAATTGCTAGAACAGATTGTCACTGAATATCCTCAGATCCGTGTGATTATCCTCAGTGGGATGAACCAGCTGGAAACAGCGGTCAATTGCATGCGCGCAGGGGCCTTCGATTATTTTGTCAAAACGGTCGAAGAAGGACGCCTGGTTGATGGGGTGCGGCGTGCTATCCGGATGGTTGAGTTGGAACATGAAAACCGTGCCATCCGCACCCGTTTTTTTCATGATCAGATTGATGCCCCGGAGGCGTTTGCTGCTATTGTCACCAATAATCCAGCGATGCGAGCCAGATTCCAATATCTGGAGGCGGTCGCCCCCAGTAGCCAGCCTATTCTGATTACTGGTGAAAGTGGAGTTGGCAAAGAGTTGGTGGCCCAGTCGATTCATACCCTCAGTTGCAATAGTGGAGCGCTGGTTTCGGTCAATGTTGCCGGGCTGGATGACAATATGTTTGCTGATACCCTGTTTGGGCATGTGCGCGGGGCGTTTACCGGGGCAGAAAACGTTCGCAAGGGGATGATTGAAAAAGCTGCGGGAGGAACCCTGTTTCTTGATGAGATTGGCGATTTAAGCTCAGCCTCTCAGGTTAAGTTGTTACGATTATTGCAAAATGGCGAATATTATCCTTTAGGTAGTGATCAGCCGAAGCAGATGAGTGCTCGGGTGGTTGTTGCGACTCATGCTGATCTGGATGCAAAGATGGCGGCAGGAGAGTTCCGCCGTGATCTGTATTATCGACTCTATTCACATCATGTCCATCTTCCACCTTTGCGTGAGCGCAAGGATGATCTGCCATTATTGCTGGAACATTTTCTCGCTGAAGCAGCACTGAAATTAGGCAAAAAGAAGCCGACTCCACCCAAAGAATTGGCGGTATTATTGTCAACCTACAGTTTCCCCGGGAATATCCGTGAATTGGAAGCAATGATTTGCGATGCCGTGAGCCAGCATAATGGGAAAACCTTGTCGATGAAAAGCTTTCTGTCGCGGATTGATAGTCAGAATGGTCATTCATATATTGAACAGCCCCTCAGTACAGAAAACCCTTTTGTTCACTTAGATAATTTGCCAACTTTACAGCAGGCGGGAAAACTATTGATTGATGAAGCGATGCAGCGTTCTACCGGAAACCAGACTATTGCGGCCCGACTTTTAGGGATCTCTCAGCCCGCATTGAGTAAGCGGTTAAAATAAGACTATCTCCCCAACCCCTATAACCTTCATTATAGTTATCTTTTTGGTTATATTTTCTAATCCACTGAAATCTTTAGGTAATTTATCTTTTTGTGGGTTTTTTCTTTAACTTGGTTATAAAGGTTCCCTCTTTGCAGATCTTATTCAATATATAAAACAGTATTATAAATTAGTCACTTGTGGCCATTTTTAACTTTTATTTCGATAGTGGTACTGTCCTTGCTATTGTCTATTGGTGCGTGAAGCTTTAATGAGCTTATAAATTGTCCACATTGGGTGGGCACACACAATTTCTTTTTTTGAGGAGGAGTACCAATGAAAAAAATGTTTATGTTCCTGTTGGCCTTTGCTGTTGCAGCCAGTTTTGTTCCGGTCAGCCAGGCTGATGCCGCCAAAAACCAGTTTGTTACCATCGGCACCGGTGGTGTTACTGGTGTTTACTACCCAACTGGTGGCGCAATCTGCCGTTTGGTTAACAAAACTAGAAAAACTCATGGTATCCGCTGTTCAGTAGAAAGTACTGGTGGTTCCGTTTACAATCTGAACACCATCAGAGCTGGCGAGCTTGACATGGGTGTTGCTCAGTCTGACTGGCAGTATCATGCTTATCATGGTACCAGCAAATTCAAAGATCAAGGTGCTAACAAAAAGCTGCGTGCTGTATTCTCAGTTCACCCCGAGCCCTTCACTGTTGTTGCCCGTGCTGATTCCGGCATCAAGAACTTTATGGATCTCAAAGGTAAGCGTGTAAACATCGGTAACCCCGGTTCCGGTCAGCGTGGCACTATGGAAATTGCAATGGAAGCAGTGGGTATGACCAAGGCCGATTTTAAATTGGCTTCCGAGCTGAAATCTTCTGAGCAGTCCAAAGCTCTGTGTGACAACAAAATTGATGCTATGGTTTTTACTGTTGGTCACCCAAGTGGTTCGATCAAAGAAGCTTCCACCTCCTGCGATTCCGTTCTGGTTAACGTTACCGGTCCTGCAATTGATAAGCTGGTTACAGACAACGATTACTATCGTACCGCAACCATCCCTGGTGGGATGTATCGTGGTACCGATGCTGATACCAAAACCTTTGGTGTTGGCGCAACCTTCGTAACCTCTTCTGACGTTCCTGAAGATGTTATCTACAACGTTGTTAAAGCTGTTTTTGAAAACTTCGATAGCTTCAAAAAGCTTCACCCTGCATTTGCTCATCTGAAAAAAGCAGAGATGATCAAAGATGGTCTTTCAGCTCCACTGCACAAAGGTGCTGCCAAGTATTACAAAGAAGCAGGTTTGATGTAACTTTGACTTTGTAACGTATAAAAATGCACCGTTTCGGCGGTGCATTTTTTTTCTTGTCAAACTTTCGCTACCTTTCTTTTTTTGTGTAACATCTTTAAAAGTTCATAGAAATGTATCGATTTCCATTTGTCCCCTGAAGGGTTTTGCTATGACCGAATCAAATGAGACGATTAAGACTGAAGAAGAACTCCAGGAGATGATTGCTGAAACAGAGTCTGGTGCCAGGAATCCGACTGGGGCATTTCCTAAAAAAGTACTGTTTGCGGTTCCGCTCATCTGGACAATCTTTCAGCTTTGGTATGCATCTCCATTGCCCTTTATATTTAATTTCTTTGTCATCAATGATACGGAGGCAAGGGCAATTCACCTCGCTTTTGCAATTTTTCTCTCTTTTACCGCTTTTCCGACATTTAAAAAATCTCCGAAGAAATATATCCCGATACAGGATTGGGTCCTGGGCTTGGTAGGCGCATTTTGTTCGGCCTACCTATATATATTTTACGTGGCACTTTCGGATCGTCCTGGTATGCCCACCCAAATGGATTTGATTGTTTCCGTTATTGGAATGATCCTGTTACTTGAGGCCACACGAAGAGCTTTAGGGCCTCCGCTGATGATTGTTGCGTTAATTTTTATTACCTATACCTTTGGCGGTCAGTTCATGCCGGATATTATTGCTCACAAAGGGGCGAGTCTGTCAAAGGGGATGTCCCATTACTGGTTGGGCACAGAAGGGGTATTTGGTGTCGCCCTGGGTGTTTCAACTGGAATGGTTTTTATGTTTGTATTATTTGGTGCCATGCTTGAAGCGGCCGGAGCCGGCAATTATTTTATTCGCACCGCATTTGCAGCTCTTGGCCATTTAAAGGGGGGCCCGGCAAAAGCCGCAGTTGTTGCCTCTGGTTTGACCGGTCTGGTTTCCGGTTCTTCCATTGCCAACGTGGTAACGACCGGAACTTTTACTATTCCGTTGATGAAGAAGGTTGGTTTTAAGGCTGAAAAAGCTGGCGCAATTGAGGTTGCCTGTTCCACCAACGGTCAGCTGATGCCCCCGGTTATGGGCGCAGCAGCCTTCCTGATGGTCGAATATGTTGGGATTACCTACATTGAAGTCATAAAACACGCATTTCTACCGGCGATAATCTCTTATATTGCTTTAGTTTATATTGTCCACCTTGAGGCTTGTAAAATGGGCTTGGAGGGGATGCAAAAGACGATCACGAAAACAGCAGCTCAACGACTCATGTCGTTTGCTTTTACTTTTTTAACCATGATCATTCTTGCGGGAGCAACCTATTACGGTTTAGGCTGGATAAAAGCCGCTGCCGGTGATGCAACGATTTATGTTGTTTCCGTTGCCCTGGCGATTGCCTACCTGATCCTTCTCTGGGTTGCCTGTAAGGTTCCTGAGTTGGAGCAATCAACTGAGATCAATGAACTTCCTCATCTTGGAAAAACTGCACAGGCAGGATATTACTTTCTGCTGCCAGTTGTCGTGCTGATGTGGTGTTTGACGGTGGAACGGTTATCACCCGCCCTGTCTGCATTCTGGGCAACGGTTTTGATGATCGTTATTCTCCTGACTCAGCGGCCTTTAAAAGGTATTTTTCGCAAAGCACAAGGCAAAGAGTTTTCCTTTGCTTTGGGTTTTATGGATCTGATTGATGGCAGCGTTGCCGGAGCCAGAAATATGATTGGCATCGGTGTCGCGACCTCTGCTGCCGGGATTATCGTTGGTACTGTGACTTTGACGGGAATCGGTCTGGTTATGACCGAATTTGTTGAGTTTATTTCCGGTGGTAGCCTGATTCTGATTCTCCTGTTTACGGCAATTATCAGTTTGATTCTTGGAATGGGGCTGCCAACGACGGCCAACTATATTGTTGTCTCCACTTTGATGGCTCCGGTTATCGTCAATCTGGCAGCTCAAAATGGATTGATTGTCCCGCTGATTGCTGCTCACCTGTTTGTTTTCTATTTTGGTATTCTTGCGGATGATACACCGCCAGTGGGGTTAGCTGCTTTTGCTGCTGCGGGAATATCGGGTGGTGACCCTATCAAGACAGGTATTCAGGGTTTTATTTACGATATCAGAACCGCAGTCTTGCCATTCATGTTTATCTTTAATACCAAGCTCTTGATGATTGGGGTTAACCATTGGTATCAGCTTATTGTTGTCATTTTATCAGCTATTATGGCTATGCTTGCCTTTGCCGCAGGAACCCAGGGTTATTTTCTGGTCAAGTGTCGGATTTGGGAGACAGTTGGCTTGCTACTGATTGCGCTGATTTTGTTCCGACCAGGGATTGTCTGGGATAAATTTTTCCCACCGCTTCTCGAGGAGCCCGCTACTGAAATAGTTTCTTATGTCGGTGATATGGATGCCGGATCTTCTCTTCGAATTACCCTTAAGGGTGAGAAGATGAACGGAAAAGAGTACACCAAGACGATTATGCTGACCGTTGGTGATGAGCCGAGCGGTATCAAAAAACTCGCGGGAATTGGTTTTGAAACCCGTGATGAAGAAGGTAAAATTTTTATAGATAATGTTGTTTTTGGTAGTTTAGCGGAAAAGGGTGGTGTCGATTTTGATCAGGAAATCTTGAATATTCAAATTCCAAATCACCGCTTGCCACCAGAATTGATGTATATTCCAGCCGCATCCCTCTATGCATTGATCTGGATAATTCAATTTCGCAGACGGAAGAAACAACAACCTGTGGCTGTTGCTGCATTATCAATTTGATCGACTAAAAACCACCTTCATTCTTTAACTGGTATACTGTAAGGGTGAGGGTGTTTAGCATTTAAATAAGTTGCAGGAAAAGGAGGCCACTATGAATATGAAAATTGATAAAATTCTTGTTGCTAGAGATTTAAGCAAAGAATCTTCCAGGGTGATTCGTTATGCTTTGGAATTGGGATGTAAATTCCATGCACAGGTTCATGTGCTACACGTTATGCCGACGGTTGATTCTTCAGTCCTGAATATGGTTGCGTTGACTATGGGGGCGGATAATCTGGCAAAGTTTAATGCCTCCAACGAAGCTGAATTAGCTGAGAAGACACGTGAACAGCTGGCTGCGATTATTCAGGAAGAAAATGATCTGATGGAGTGTCAAATTGAACATCCTCCTCTGGTTGAAGTGCATCACGGTGATGCAGCACCGATGATCCTGGCTGTCGCGGATCGCCTTGATGTCGATATGATTGTTCTCGGTAGTCACAGCAAGGGGGCCCTCCATTATGCGTTCCTTGGCAGTGTCGCAGAAAAAGTACTGCGTAAAACTAACCGTGCAGTGACTATCGTACCGCCTCAGATTGGCAGATAGCTGATTTTAAATACAATGTTATTTTGTCCCGTCAGCAAGTATTTGTGCGCGGGGCTTTTTCTTTTAGTCTATTATTTGATTGACAGTTTTAACTGGGAATGCAAATATGTGACAAATTTAGTCATATATTCCAGCAAGTAAACTGAGGAGAAATGCAATGAGCAATTATCAAGAACGTGAAGCAGCTGTATTATTTAAAGGCAATCCCGCAACCTTACTTGGGGCAGAGGTTAAGGTTGGAGATGTTGCCCCCGATTTTCGTGTGGTTGACAACGGTCTGCAGCCAGTGACTTTGGCAACGGCCGCTGGGAAAATTCGCTTGATTACAGTTGTCCCATCACTGGATACCCCGATTTGTGATGCTATGACTCGCCACTTTAATCAGGATGTAGCCAGTCTGCCAGATTCTGTAGCTGTCTATACCATCAGTGTTGATCTCCCTTTTGCGCAGAAACGTTGGTGTGGTAATGCCGGGATTGACAAGGTCCAGACCCTCTCCGATTATCAGGATCGTTCTTTTGGCTTGAACTACGGGTTGCTGCTAAAGGAATTGAAATTGCTCGCGCGGGCAGTTTATGTCATCGATCAGAATGACAAGGTTACTTATGCTGAACTGGTTCCAGAAGTGACAGCGGAACCGAATTATGCTGCAGCCTTGGAAGCAGTAAAGAAGCTTCTTTAAGCACAGTATTAGTGTAGATAAAACCGCCCCTGAAAGTGATTGCTTTCAGGGGCGGTTTTGTTTTTATATTCCCTCTCCATGAGGGAGAGGGTAGGGTGAGGGGGCAATGATACAGTATGACCAGAATCTTACATTATCAGACAACACTGCTCCCCCTCATCCGGCCTACGGCCACCTTCTGCCTCATGGAGAAGGGATCATTGGTTCCCCCTCAATATGGTCGGCGAGCATCAGTTGATATTTTTCGTTCTCCGCTGACTCTCTCAACTGGATAACGTAACTTTTCGACTAAATCCTGAATTTCCTGCGGCGGTTCCGGGGTGATTTTTGAAACGACATACATCAGGACAAAGTTGATGATCATGCCGACCGTGCCGATTCCTTCAGGGGAAATCCCAAACCACCAATTGGCCGGTTTGTTGGCTCCCGGATTAAGAAACTTAAAATAGACAATATAAGCGGTCGTAAAAGTGATACCGGCAATCATCCCGGTCATCGCCCCATAGACATTGGTTTTTTTGTTAAAAATTCCCATAATGATGGCAGGAAAGAAGGATGCTGCTGCCAGTCCAAAAGCAAAGGCAACAACCTGAGCGACAAAACCAGGTGGGAAAATTCCGAACAGCCCGGCAATCACGACTGCCCCAGCCGCACCACAACGCGCCCACAGTAATTCCCCTTTTTCAGACATGCTTGGCATCAGCACACCTTTCATCAGGTCGTGTGAGATGGAAGCAGAGATAACCAGCAATAGCCCTGCGGCTGTCGAGAGCGCAGCTGCCAACCCCCCTGCTGCAACCAGAGCAATAATCCAGTTTGGCAAACGGGCAATTTCAGGATTAGCCAGAACCATAATGTCACGATCAACATAGATTTCATTTGGTTCTCTGGTGATGATATTAGAAACCATTGCCTGACCAAGGTTCCCGGTTTTCCCCGTATATTTTGGTTTGCCTGTCATAGCTTTTCCGGGACCATATTGCATAATCCCATCCCCATTTTTATCTACCCAGGCAATCAATCCGGTTGATTCCCAGTTTTTAAACCACTGCGGGGCATGGTCATAGTGGACATTGTGAACTGTTTTGATGAAATTGGTTCGGGCGAAGGCTGCAACAGCAGGGGCAGCGGTATAGAGGAGAACGATGAAAAAGAGTGCCCATCCCGCTGAAGCACGGGCATCCCTGATTCTGGGGACAGTAAAGAAGCGAATGATAACGTGTGGTAGGCCCGCGGTGCCGACCATCAGGGCAATGACAATAAAGAAAATATCGATTTTGGGTCTGACGCCGGAAGTATACTCACTGAACCCAAGGTCTTTATGAATACCATCCAGTACATCCAGTAAATATCTCCCCTGAGTGGAAGCATCCTGTAGAATTTCTGCCCCACCGGCACTGATGGAGCTACCAAAGCCAAAAGCGGGAATCGGGTTGTTAGTCATCATAATGGAAATGTAGATAGCGGGGATCATGTAGGCAATGATCAATATGCAGTACTGGGCAACCTGGGTATAAGTGACTCCTTTCATTCCACCCAGAACGGCGTAGAAAAAAACGATACACATCCCGATGACCACCCCGGTATTAATTGGAACATTGAGGAAGCGTGAGAAAACCACTCCAACACCACGCATTTGCCCGGCAACGTAGGTAAACGAAATGAAGATGGCACAGACTAAGGAAACGATTCGGGCACTTTGGGAATAGTAGCGATCGCCGATAAATTCTGGAACGGTGAATTTTCCGTATTTGCGCAGGTAGGGAGCCAGTAGCATGGCGAGTAAAACATAGCCACCAGTCCAGCCCATCAGGTACATGGAACCGTCTCGCCCCATGAAAGAGATCAGTCCTGCCATAGAAATGAAAGAGGCGGCAGACATCCAATCTGCACCGGTTGCCATCCCATTTAGAACCGGGTGAATTGTCCGTTCAGCAGCGTAAAAAGCACCTGTTGAAACAGCACGGGCCCGAATCGCAACAATAATGTATATGGCGAACGTAACGCCGACAATGATCCAGGTCCAAGTTGTAATACTCATGGTTGGATCACTCCTATTTCTGCCACATGGCTATCTTCGCTACAATTAGTCTTCGAAAACATCATATTTTCGATCAAGTCTATTCATTAATTGAACATACGCAACAATCAGCAGGCAGAAGATAACTTCTGCCCCTTGATTGGCAAACCAATAGCCCAAGGGAAAGCCAAAAAATTTTATTTTATCGAGCTGGTCGACAAACACAATTCCAAACAGGTAGGAGACGGTGAACCAGATTGATAACAGGATGGCGATATATTTGACGTTCTGCTTCCAGTAAGCCTGTAACTCGTCTTTTCTTGCCATAGAGATCCCACCCAAAGGTTGCTCTGCTCAGAACAGTGTTTTAAATTTTGTTCTTATTCTAATTGAAACAGTATTTTTCGCAATCAATTAATTATCTGATCTGATCCAATTTCTATTTTCCACTATGTTCTGAAATATCCCCTCTCCCTCAGGGAGAGGGCTAGGGTGAGGGGCGTGTTGCCGGAATCGTATATCCTCTTAAACTGCTCCCCCTCATCCGGTCTTCGACCACCTTCTCCCTAGGGGAGAAGGGTTCAGTAAAGATGGATAGATGTTTTGAATCTGTCACCCGTTGTTTAGCCAACGATTTTTGAAAAATGTCTCTTGGTAGAATCCTGCAGCTTACTGGCGACCCGAAAAGCTTCTTTGAGGATCTCCTGTTCTTTTTTTGTCAATGAGTAGGGATCCAGATAGTGGGACGGGAATTTTCCCTGGTCAATCAGTGAGATTTCATTGCGCAAACGTAAAAAGGTAAACGCTTCAAAAGCCGCTTTAATATGTTCAGCTGTTTCCGGGTTGAAAATATTCAGTTTGACCAGTTGATCGAGTCGTTCTGTGGTGGTGGTGGCATCCACTTGTTGCTCAAGGAGGAACATCCGGACACAATCGACAATAAAGATGCTTCCTGCTTGTTTGACCGATAATTGACCTTTATGTTTCTTCTCTTTTTCCAGCGAGAAGCGACCTAACAAACTCAGTGGCACCTTATGTTTAAAATCTAGCTCCATCATCTGATAGAGAAACAAGGGATGAGTTTTAACTTCCTGATGGACAATTTCTCGCAGATCCTGACACAATGATGCCTCTCCGGCTATGGGCATGAAATCTAAAAAAATTGTGGAATAACGTACTTTTTGGGCTTCCGGAACCCTGATCCAGTTGGATACTTTGGCCTGCCAATCTTTCAGCCGACCCCGCCAGAGAGGGTTGTTAACCATGACCTTTCCCTCACAGCGCGGGTAACCTATACGGGCAAGTGCCGCGACAAGTTTTTCGGCAAAGGGGACAAAAAAAGCATCAACTTCAGCAAGTTTTTCATCTGGGAAATCCTCATAGATAAAACCGTTATCCTGATCTGGGCCAAGTAACATTTCTTTGCGCCCACCGCTCCCCATTATGATGAAGCAGACTTTGATATCGGGTGGATTTTTACTTTGGCGTTTCATTTCAGCCAAAACCAGTTCATAACAACGCTGGATAATTCGATGGTGGATATAGGAAATAATTTCCATTGTTTCAATATGTGAACGGCTTTCACTCAGCAATGCTCGAGCCACCTTGACGACCTCTGCGTGGGCAAAAATCAGATCTTCGACCGTGCGCGCATTATTGACATTGCCAATCAGCAGCATCGATTTCTGGCTGCGGAATTTCATCAAATCTTGAAAAGTAACAATTCCGACAATTTCATCCTGATCAAGTATTGGCAGATGGCGTATTTTATGCCCCATCATGAAAGAGGTTGCCTCGTACATAAAGGTGTCTGGCGCCATGGTATGTGGTCGCGATGTCATCACTTCCCCGGCATTTGCGGTGTTGAAATCTACTGTTTCTCTGGCGAGAACCTTTGCGACCAGATCCCGTTCAGTGACAATGCCGAGTAGTTTATTGTTCTTGTCACAAACCAGCATGGCACCGATACTTTGCTGAATCATTTTCCGCGCAATATGCTGGATTTGGGTCTCTGGGGTACAGGTTGCCACCGGAGTTGTCATGATCTCCGAAAGCCGTTTTTTAAATGGATACGCTTCCATTTGTGTCAGCGCACTCTGGGCGTGTTCACTGACCATGTCTGAATAAAGGCTGCGGACGCGTGAATAAATGGCCTGATTAAAAAATTCGGTTATGTGTGGGTAGTTTGTGGCGATTTTGGTCAGGAGTGGTTCTGGGATCAGATAGCATTCAGTCTCTTTTACCGCACGTGCCCCGGCTGAATAACCTTGACCGGTAAAGACTGGTGTCCCGCCAAAAAAAGCACCCCCTTTTCGATAATCTACAATCATCTCGACACCACCGGGAGGCTGGACAACTATTTCTACCAATCCGGATTTAATTACATAGAGGTATCCCGTTGGCTGGCTCTGCTGGCTAAAAATAAGGGTTTGTGCTGGAAATTTCTTGATTTCTGCAGATTGGTTGAGGTCAGTGGAAATTGCTTCTGGTAATTGATTAAACGGTTCTGTTTCGCGTAAGGTTTTGATCAGACCCATATGGATATCCCTATCTCTAATAATTACAGAGTCTACAGAATGAACAAGGCTTCCACTTGGAAGCCTTGTGTAGATTTAGAGAAGAATATCACAGTTATGGTGAAGAATGAAAGGGGGGCTTTTTGTTTTAGACTTGGATCAGTGAGTAAGCGGCGGATAAAGAGTGCAAGTGCTTGGATTGAATAAGCGGTTCAAACATCACCGCTGCACCCGGAGGTTCAGCGGTGATGTTTGAGACACTTAGGCAATTCAATGACTTGTGCTATTTGCTGTCGAGTGTTCACTGATTCAGGTTAGACTCAATCTGTCACTGGAGCCTTCTTTTTGCCGAACTGAATGGGATGAGCCTGCAAACGGATAATAAAGTCAGCAAGAATTTTCCCCCAGATGGTCAAGCCTGCCATAGCACTCCAGGCTTCGTAAGAGTAAAGACCCATGAGCACGGTAATGATAGTCCAGGCTGCCATTCCACCGCAAATAAGATTGAGCAGGCCGACAAAAGGAGCCCATTTTTTTGGATTTTTAGGGGGCAAGCCCCGTTTAAGAGCCACTTCAGAATAGTTTTTTTTGATAAGAATCCGCCAGGCACGCCGCAGCCAGAAAAAAACCATAGGAAACAGGGCGAGAAACAGAACCCAAGTCAGTAGCACTCCGATATCAAAAACCATGTGAAACTCCTCAGCAAGAAACATTCTAAATTGAGAGACTCTTTGTACCTGAGGTCGCTGCTGCAATCAAGAATATTCTGTTATCTGGTTCTAAGTAAGGGTGTTTAAAAAGCCCCGCCAGCAGGACTGGCGGGGCAAAATGATCAGGCATAATGCACCGATCGCATTAAACTGAAGAATTCTTAGTGGTGGTGTCCGTCAACAGCTTTGGAACCACGTGGAATCCGTACATCTTCAACCATTTGTGCAATCTCTTCAGGTACAGGTGGAGTCATGTTCTTGACTGCAAAGGCTACAGCAAAGTTAACAATCGCACCGATAGCACCAAAAGCATTCGGGGAAATACCAAAGAAGAAGTTGGCTTTTCCACCGAACATACCCAGGTATGAGGTTCCTTTGATGAACAAGAACCCTTTGTGGGCGAAAACATAGAACATGGTGATGCCGATACCAGAGAGCATTCCCCAGATAGCACCTTGCTTATTCATGGTTTTACTGAAAATACCCATCATCAAACATGGGAAGATTGAACTGGCAGCCAGACCAAAGGCGATAGCCACGGTACCAGCAGCAAAACCCGGAGGATTCAGACCCAGATAACCAGCAACAACAATGGAACATGCCATGGCAATTTTACCGGTCAGCAGTTCTTTTTGCTCGGTCATCGCAGGGAACCAGATCCCTTTGAACAGGTCATGAGAAATTGCGGAGGAAATTGCCAAGAGCAGACCAGCTGCCGTTGACAGTGCCGCAGCGAGACCACCAGCAGCAACCAGAGCAATAACCCAGTTTGGCAGCAGGGCGATTTCGGGGTTCGCCAGAACCATGATATCGCGGTTAACCTTGAGCTCGCTCCCCTTCCAACCGGCTGCAGCCACTTTAGCTTGGAAATCCGCATTCTTGGACTTGGCGTTGTAGTACTGAATCCGGCCATCACCATTCAGGTCTTTAAACTTCAGCAACCCGGTAACTTCCCAACGCTTCATCCAATCGGGACGGGTTTCATAAACAATACTGTTTTCTGGTGCGAACACGTCACCACCTTCTTGCATAACCGCTTTGTTGACGGTTGCGTGCAGGTTTAAACGAGCCATAGCAGCAACAGCAGGAGCTGTAGTGTAGAGAAGAGCGATGAAAATCAGTGCATAACCAGCAGAGTAACGGGCATCTTTAACCGTAGCAACGGTGAAGAAACGCATGATAACGTGGGGCAAGCCGGCAGTACCGATCATCAACGATACGGTGTAAACAAACATGTTGAGCATGCTGCCTGGCATCTGGGTGGTGTACTTACCAAAACCGAGGTCGGTAACAACGTGATCCAGTTTCGCTAACAGGGTCATGTCGGTGCCAACAAAGCCGGAACCCAGGCCAAGTTGTGGTATTGGGTTGCCAGTGAGTTGCATCGAGATGAAGATTGCAGGCACGGTGTAGGCAAGGATCAGAACACAGTACTGGGCAACCTGGGTGTAGGTGATTCCCTTCATACCGCCGAAAACAGCATACAAGAAGACAATTCCCATTCCGACATAAACACCCGTGGCGTTAGAAACACCGAGGAAGCGGGAGAACGCAACCCCAACACCGGTCATCTGACCGATGATGTAGGTGAGGGATGCAGCCAACAGACAGATGACGGCCACCACACTGGCACCATGGGAATAGTAACGAGTTGAAACGAACGCCGGCACGGTGTATTTACCAAATTTCCGCAGATAAGGTGCCAAAAGCATGGCCAACAGCACATAACCACCAGTCCAACCCATCAGGAACAGACCACCACCAAAACCCATATTGGCGATGAGGCCAGCCATAGAGATAAAGGAGGCTGCCGACATCCAGTCAGCACCGATTGCCATACCGTTGACAACTGGGGGGACAGCCCCACCAGCAGAATAAAATTCACTTGTACTTCCCGCGCGTGCCCACACTGCAATGCCGATATAAATGGCAAAGGTGAGACCCACAACGAAATATGTCATAGTTTGTAAACCCATAATTAAATTTCCTCCCTAGTCTTCGTGGACGTCATATTTTTCATCAAGTTTCCCCATTCTATTGGCATAATAGAAAATAAGGATGATGAAAACATAGATTGAACCCTGCTGAGCAAACCAGAATCCTAGCGGATAGCCGCCAAGGTGAATGCTGTTCAGTGCTGGTGCAAACAGAATTCCGGCAGCGTATGAAACCACGAACCAGATGATCAACATGTTTCTGACCAGGGCTAATGTTTCTTTCCAATAAGCTTCACTACTGTTATCCGTACTCATAAAATAAATCCTCCTCACAAAAAGATAGTTGTTACCCCCTAAATTTAAACTGATTTGAATCTGTGAGCTCCTCTTCAGCTCGGTATTGCCACTTTTTTAGATGCCTCCTTTCAAAGATTTGTCATTCATTAAGTTGATAGTTCCTAAATAAAAATGTGTCGCGATAGAACCACCTGAAATGCTCAGGCTTTATCGTGGAGCTTTGCTTAGGCCATGCTCCTGGGAGCGTAGGCGTTATAGCCAAGTTGAGCTGAAATCATCTCACCTGCAGCTTTGAGTGCCGGCAGCAGTTCTTTGTTGATTCTGGTTTCATCAGTGCGGAAGCTTGGGGCAACTAGTGCCAGAGATCCGGCCAGAACTTCCCCTGTTTTAAATAGAGGGATTGCCATGCAGGTACTTCCTTCACCCACCCCATTGTGGTCGATGCAGTAGCGCTGTTTCCGGCAATGGGTTATTTCATTAGTAAGTTGAAGTTGATTTGTTGAAAATTGTGCATTGGTATTGCCAAATGCCAGGAAAATCTTTCCTGCAGCACAGTCTTCAAGTGGGAAACGTTGGCTGGTTAGGGGCACGACCTTGACCTTTTGATCATTATCTAATATCTCTAGAAAAAGAGCTTCCTGCTTCCGCTGAACTACCAGATAGACAGTTTCATTGCACTGACGCACCAATTGAGCCATTGCAGGCCGGGCTTTGCGGAGTAGGGTCATTCTTGAGAGCAGCTTCTGACTGACCTCAAAGGCAGCTAATCCTATCTGATATTCTCCAGAACGCTGCCCGCGTTCCACATACCCATGATTTTCAAAAGTTGCCATGAGCCTGAAGAGGCTGGCCTTCGTCATGTCTAGACGTTGGCTCAACTGGGCCAGACTGCATTTGTCCTCTTCATCTGCTAGAGCTTCAAGTAAAAGCAGAGCATTTTCAACTGACCTAATATTGTAGGAGTCTTTATCTCTGCTCGGCATTGCTTTTTGCGCCTTCCGACTTAAATTTTAAACCGACTATTCATTTTAGCAACTTTTAATCTAACTATGACCCTTATTATGGCGGGACAGTAATACGGTGTTATATTATTGTCAATACACTTTTTTGCTTGTATCCTGTTTGCCCACAAAGAGGTTGGTCTCTTGATTTCTAATGTTTAGATATAACTATTTAAAAAAACAGCAAATAACTAGAATAGTCATCTAATGATAGCAGGTAAAACGCTGTTTAAAAAAAGTTTTTAAATGGTTTCATATTACTGTTTTAAACGCTTTGGTTTGCTTTTGAATAATGAATTGTTTGTCGGTAGACTCCTTCTGGCTTTCTCGTATTTAATGATTGCATATATACGTGGAGGTCCATTTACTCAAATAATTTTTTTATCAAATATCGTTATGCGTTTTTAAAAAGGGATTGATGTCGGTTTATAACCCCTTCCTTCAGTTTAATTTGGGGGTATCTAGGAGTATATTTTTTTGCTACTGATCTTAAGGTAGGGAAGAAAGCCATTCCCGCTGTCATAAACTCTTGTAATTTCAGGAGCTTCCCAACGGATAAAAAATACTTCCCCCCACCCAGTGGACGTAAAATCAGGCAGTTAAGGAGGAGAAAAGTTATGCTGCCGCAAAACTCCCCCCAGAACCAACCGCAACCCTAGAAATCGCAAAAAACCAATAAAATAGCGGACTTCTCTCACTCGATCAGATATAATCGAGGTCATCACACAAAAGAAAGAAGATCCGCCATGGCCACTATAGCACAGCCCTCCCTCTTTTCATGGGATGAAATTGAAACCACTTCTGATCTTGACCGTCTGAGCCTGGTCTTATCTGTTCTACCTGAC
>JAOZOH010000249.1 GCA_029933365.1 Desulfuromusa sp.
TCGGGAAAATTGAAATGGACAAACCACTCCTTGAAAATCGTCTGGGCAAGGGTTTCCAGTGTTTGGTTCTGCTCCCTGAGCAGCTCGATTTTATCATCAAAGGCAGATAAGACAGCGGCAATGGCTTTTTGTTCGGGGAGGGGTGGGATGCTTAACTCCAACAATTCCAACATGGTTTTCGTTAACGCATTCCTAGTCCCACCTGAGTTTGCAAGAGCCAATAGATGTCTTTTATAAATTGGATTCAATAGATAATATTGTAAATAGCTTGAACTAAGCTTTTTATCATCAACCCTTAAAATTGAAACATGCTGATTAACTCTGGCTGGCAAAACTCCCTTTGGAACCTTACAAGCTCTCGCAACTGAATCACCTGTAATATTTATTAATACATCATGTTCTAATACTTCTACGTTTTTTAGCTTAGCGGCTTGAGAAGCATCAATGAATGCCAATCCACTATATGAGAAGTCAAAGTCTAAAATATTTTGACTTCTTATTAATGAAATCCCCATACTTTTATATACTTCATTTCCGCCTCTGGGGGTCGCACCACTACCTATTTTAATACAGTTCTCCCCCAGCGTCGTTTCGACCCACCCTTCCGGCAATTCACTCATCCCCAAGCCTCCCCAGAACAGCCAACGCCTCTTTATCAAATTTGGAAAAGGCAAACCATTTCTTGCCCAAATCTTTCAGGGAAGCTCCGAAATGGTAGATGGTACTGTTATCCAGTATCAGGAAACGATCATGGGATTGTTTAAACTGTTTGATTGCAACCGGAGAATACTGCTGGTTATGTTTTTTCAGATCCAGCCGCAGTTGTTTTGAGATTGTTTTTGTGAAGATGGTAGCGGAGCATGACTTGTTTCGCTTCGCCAGGAGCAACAGCACAGTTTCATCAATATAATTATCAATCAGGACGATGGAATGTTTTGCGGATTTAATCAGGTCGGACACAAACACATAGGCATCGAAAATTTGCCCATCAAAAAAAATTCCCTGTCTGGGCTTGATGTCACCGGCTTCCAGAGCATCAAAAAACTTGTCAAGCCGGGTTTCGGTCACAAGTTGTTTGCGTTCGATTGTATCCAACCGCTGGAAGATAGCAGCGTTATTGGTGATAAATTTCCGCATTTGCACAAACGCATCTATAATTTGAATGCTGACTTGAACGGCAGTTTGACTGTGAAGAACCGCCGATAACATGGAAACTCCCTGTTCAGTAAAAGCGTATGGCAGTGTGGAAGAATGTTTCAGACTGTTGAACCGGTCGCAATTTGCGACCAGTTCTTCTTTTTCCTGTTTTGATAACTGAAATCTGAATTTTTCAGGGAAGCGTTCGATGTTTCGTTTCACCTGCTCATTCAGGCGTTTATTTTCAACACCATAAAGATTCGCCAAATCACGGTCGAGCATCACCTGCGAACCACGAATGGTAAAAATCCTGGACTGAATTTGCGAATAATCAACAATAGATAATTCGTCACTCACAAGGCAAACCCCACCTTTGCCAGCTGTTCTTTTAGCTGCTCGTCCAGCTTCTTCTCTTTAGAGATTTGCTCAGCAAGGATAGCGGTCAAATCGTTCATTTTATCTTCAAAAGGAATACCGTCATCTTCTTCATCGGGTATGCCCACATAGCGCCCAGGAGTAAGTACGAAGCTATGTTTTTCGATATCTGCAAGGGTGGCAGATTTACAAAAGCCTTTTACATCTTCATAACCTGCATCATCACGCCAGTTGTGGTAAATCTGCTCTATTTTTTCGATATCTTCAGGGCTGAACTCACGGTGCACTCGGTCTTTCATAAAACCCATTTCCGAGGCATCAATAAACAGGGTTTGGTTTTGTCTTGTTTGCTTGCCACGGCGCAATATCCAGATGGTAGCTGGAATGCCGGTATTATAAAAAAGCTGTTTGGGCAGAGCGACAATGCAATCCACCAGGCCGTCTTTGACAATATTTTTGCGGATGTCACCTTCACCAGAGGTATTAGAACTTAGAGAACCATTGGCAAGTACTGTTGCCATCACACCATCAGGGGCAAGGTGGTAGAGCATATGCTGCATCCAGGCAAAATTGGCGTTGCCTTTTGGTGGTACGCCATAGTTCTTCCAACGACCGTCTTCAACAAGGATCTCCTGCCCCCATTCCGACTGATTAAAGGGCGGATTGGCAAGAATATAATTAGCTTTCAGGTCGGGGTGGGCATCCTTCAAAAAACTACCTTCAGTATTCCACGCCACAAACTGCGAGTTGATATTACGAATAGCAAGGTTCATTCTGGACAGCTTCCAAGTGGTCTGATTCGACTCTTGACCATAAATGGTGATGTCCTGAATATTACCTTGATGCTCCGCGACAAATTTCTCGCTCATGACAAACATACCGCCACTGCCGCACGCAGGGTCATAAACTCTGCCTTTGTAAGGTTCTATCATCTCTACCATTAACTTAACGATAGATTTCGGGGTATAGAATTGCCCCCCTTTTTTACCTTCGGCACTGGCAAACTCACCAAGAAAATATTCATAGACCCGACCTAGAAGATCTTTTGAATGTTCGGTTTGTGCTTTGAGTTCAATATCAGAGATAACATCTATCAATTGACCTAATGAGGATTTATCTAAATTGGGTCTCGCGTACACTTTTGGAAGAACATTTTTTAATTCGCTATTCTCTTTTTCAATGACACTCATCGCATCATCAATGGCTACCCCTATTTCCGGCAACTTGGCTTTGGCTTGTAGATGATTCCAACGCGCATCTTTAGGGACAAAAAAGACATTTTCCGCCAGATATTCGTCCCGATCTTCGGGGTCGGAAAATTCATCTTGATCTAAATGTTCATAAAGCTCCTGAAAAGAATCGGAAATGTATTTTAGAAATATCAGACCCAATACGACATTTTTA
>JAOZOH010000022.1 GCA_029933365.1 Desulfuromusa sp.
AATTTCTAAAAAATCAGGGTAGAATCGAAATTACAGAAAAGAAGTTACACTACCCTTCAATGCGCTCACCGCACCCCGGGCATGTCCACGGTTCAGGTATTGCCTGGTCACTTTTCAACCAAGCCTGGAGAAATATCTGGGCACGAGGAAAAGCCTCGTTATCAATCACCCAAAGCTCTGGATAGCACTCAACAAAAGGGATTTCCCCAATAGCTGATGAGAGTTGATCGTTGCGCAGAGTACATTCTATCCCCTCGTGAGCAAGAATTTCTTTGAGCAATCCGGCCTGTGGTCGATCCCAGTAATTAAAAACATGCAGCTTTTTCATGGCGACCAGTATATCATTTATCCTGAATTTATATATAAGAAGCTAAATAATGATTAAACTTTCTAGTTGTTACCCAAAAATCAGCTTATCAACATGGAATTTTTTAGATGATGCAAGAGACAATCAAAAATGTTTTAACCTCCAAGGTTTACGAAGCAGCCATTGAAACCCCGCTAGAAGTCGCCGTCAATCTTACGGCTGAACTGAAAAACAGAATACTCCTCAAACGGGAAGATCTGCAGCCGGTTTTTTCTTTTAAACTGCGTGGGGCCTACAACAAAATTGCCCACCTCTCAACAGCGGAAAAAGACCAGGGAGTGATTACCGCATCTGCAGGGAATCATGCTCAAGGGGTTGCTTTCTCAGCGCAAAAGCTCGGCTTAAAAGCCCTCATTGTCATGCCGGTGACCACACCACAGATTAAAATTGATGCGGTCAAAGCTTACGGAGCTGAAATTGTTTTACACGGGGATAATTACTCCGAAGCGGCTGAGCGCTGCAGCGAGATTCTGCAAAAAACCGGCATGACCTACATCCATCCCTTTGACGATAAACTCGTCATTGCAGGCCAGGGAACTGTTGCGGATGAGTTACTGCGTCAAACTGCAGGAAAACTGGATGCGGTCTTTGTTCCAGTTGGTGGTGGTGGGCTGATTTCTGGTATTGCAGCCTACTTAAAGGCCCTGTCACCCGAAGTTAAAGTGATCGGGGTGGAACCGGTTGACAGCGATGCCATGTATCAATCCTTACAAGCGGGCAAACGGGTTAGCTTAGATTCAGTAGGAATTTTTGCTGACGGTGTCGCAGTGCGACAAGTTGGCAAACTCACTTTTGATCTCTGTCGCCGGCATGTTGATGAAATCATCCGCGTCAACACCGATGAACTTTGTGGCGCAATTAAATCAATCTACCAGGCAACCCGATCGATTGTTGAACCAGCTGGAGCCTTGGGGGTCGCGGGACTCAAGCAATACGTGCAAGCTCGCGGCATCACAAATCAGACCCTGGTTGCCATTAATTCTGGTGCCAATATGAACTTTGAGCGCCTCCGTTACATTTCAGAACGGACTCAAACCGGTGCAGGCCGTGAAGCACTTTTCGCCGTAACCATCCCTGAAACACCCGGTGCCTTACGCTATTTCTGTAGTCACCTGCTGGACACAATCAATATTAGTGAATTCAATTATCGACTTGCAGATCGTAGTCAAGCGCAGCTGTTTTTGGGAGTTTCCATCGGCAACGGTGAAGTGCGTGAAAACTTCTCTGCAAGCCTCAATCAAGCTGGTTACGAAACCATAGATTTGACCGATAATGAACTGGCTAAAACTCACCTTCGCTATATGATCGGTGGGCGCTCAGCCGAAGCGACTCGCGAGCGGCTGTTCCGTTTCTGGTTCCCGGAACGCCCTGGAGCACTGACCCGCTTTCTTGCTGATATGAGGGACGATTGGAATATCTCACTGTTTCATTACCGCAGTCAGGGAGGGGAGTTCGGGCGCGTCTTAATCGGACTGGAGATACCGGATCGTAATGAGCAATCTTTGAAAGTTTTTTTTGACAACTTGGGCTATCACTATATTGAAGAAACGGCAGATCCGGCCTATCAGCTCTTCTTATAAGAACAAAATCCTCACCAGATGGTGAGGATTTTGTTGATAATTTATTGGTAAAACAATGCACCATTGATTGGTTGCAGTTTCAAGTCGAGGTATGGCTAACACTCTTTCCAATTAGGCTGCCGTTTTTCCAGAAATGCTTTGACCCCCTCTTCTGCATCAGCGGTTGCACAAAGGGCGGAAAAGAGATCATCCATACTGTCCAAACCCTGATGATAGGGGACATCTTGCAGACGCTTGAGACCTTCTTTGCCAATACGTAGTGCAATCGGACTTTTGGAGATCAATTTTTCTGCTAATTTCAAGGTTTCAGCTTCAAGATCTTCATCGGCAACAACCTTATTGACCAGACCTAGTTTTTCCGCTTCTGCAGCACTGATCATATCCCCAGTCAAAACCATCTCCATGGTCTTCTTCTTGCCGAGAATTTTCACCATTGGTGCTGCTGGGCCAAGACAGATTAATCCGACATTGATTGCCGTCGTGCCAAAAGTCGCAGTTTCTGCTGCCACAGTCATATCACAACCGAAAGAAAGACCGGCCCCATTTGCCAGAGCAAACCCCTGCACTGAAGCAATTGTTGGTTTATTCAATTTATCAAGAGTATGGTAAAAGGCATCAATTCTATATAAAAATCTTCTATATTCCTGATGGGTTTTATTATTGAACTGATCAAGGGAGATACCAGTACAAAAGTGCTTCCCGGCAGCATTAACGACAATCACCCGGACATCATCATCTTTTTCCATAGCCCACAAGGCCTGATCCAATTGATCGGCAAAATCAGGGGTAAAAGTGTTCATCGCCTCAGGACGGTTCAGGGTGATAAACCCAATACGATTTTCTTTACGGGTTAAAATTAACTCGGTAGCCATTGAATCCTCCATTTAGATGATAAAACACTGTGTTTTTCTAGTTTAATCCAACAACCCCAGCAGGGAAACAGTTTTTTTAATAATTTTCAGACTTGCCACCAGTTCGAATTTAATATATGATTTTTCGAATGTGTAAAGAGTATCTTAATCGGAGGTGAGTCACTTGCCAATTTTTGAATATCGCTGCATCCATTGTGGCAAAGCAATTGAAAAAATACAACGAAAACCACTTGCTGATGTTCCCTGTCCAGTATGTGGAAAACCAGCGGAACGAACGGTTTCATTGACCTCTGTAGCGGTTTCAGGTGGTGGTGGGTCCTGTAGTGCTCCAGCCAGTAGCGGTTTCACCTGAGGTTAGTCGAAGATGGCGTGCCCATCTGCAATCTATTTTATTATTGAGGGATCATGTTAGCCACATCCCAACGAAAATTAACAGAAACGTAAAAAGGAGAATAACAAACATGCTAAAGATTACAGACACAGCTCGCGAAAAGTTCAAAGAACTGATGAAGGAACATACGGGGAAATTTCTCCGCGTCGTTTTTGAAGGTTTTGGCTGAGGCGGTCCCAGCCTGGGATTGACTCTGGATGAGTCAAAAAACGAAAAACAACTCTATACCATCAATGATATCGATGTGCTGATTGATGAGAATGTCCTTCCGCACGCTAAAGAAAGTCAAATTGATTACATCAGCAACTCCTATGGAGAGGGATTTTCCATTGCGGCTACTGCTGGCAGTAGCTGTGCTAGTGGTTGTAGCGGCTGTTAAATAAGTGTAATTGATAATACAAGCAAAAAGAGCCCTGTTTCGAAAGAAACAGGGCTCTTTTTTTATCTGATCAAAGACCTACTCAGCCTATAATAAATTCCACTTACTGAGCAACTTCACAGAACCAAAGTAAGAGACAACAATCAACAATACCCATAAAATCAACGGAATCATATTTTCCTCCAATTAGTAACTTTTCTTATCAGTTGCTAGTTCTTCAAGTGACAGTTTTTTACTGTCCATTTTTCTCCAGGCCCAGGTTACATATCCCAAAACAACTGGAACCAACAATGCGACATAGGTCATTATCGTCAAGGTATAATGACTGCTGGATGCGCTATAGATAGTCAAGCTGCTATTTAGGTCAACTTTTGAGGGGTAAAATGCCGTATTATTGTAACCCGCGAGGAAGAATACCGCCAGGCAAGTCAATACCGTACCCAAACCCGCCGGCCAGATGCCCCGGACAGATGCGGTAAAACGATTTATAACCACGCCAAACACCACCAGGACCAGCCCCACCAGAAGAAGAATCAGGTTCAGCGGCATCTGCAGGAGATTGTGCAGATACTTATTCGCCTCCATCGCAACCGTACCATCGGCGGGATTGACTGCATAACCATCCATCAGAACAAGATTGATCAGGATGTAGAGCAGAAACGGCAGTGCACAAAGCAAGTTATTGAAAGAAGAGTTCTTCAACTTTGCAACCAGACTTTCATGCTCCAAGTTGTTGGCTAGATAGAGTGCACCAAGGGTTCGCGCCAGGAAAACCAGGAACAGACCAAAACTCAAGTTAAAGAAGCTACGGGCAGCTTCCAATCCACGTAAAGTATGCTTCCATTGTACTAGATTATAATCATTGAGTGTAAAATTTGACCCGGTGAAAAAGGTTCCAACTGCAATACCAATCAACAGAATCCCTACCGATCCATTAATAAATAAAAATGCGTCGTAGACCCCTTTACCCAGAACATTATCGGGTTTACGCCGATACTCATAGCTGACCGCCTGGATAATAAAAGTGAACAGAATCAGAATCCAGACCCAGTAGGCGCCACCAAAACTGGTTGCATAAAAAAGAGGGAATGCCGCAAAAAGAGCACCACCAAACATGACCAGGCAGGTAAATGTCAGTTCCCATTTCCGACCGAGAGAGTTGGTTACTAAAACTTTCTCATCCTCAGTCAGAGAGAGAGTTGAAAGAAGGGTTTGCCCACCTTGGACAAAGGTCATAAAAATAAATAATGATCCGACCAGGGTAGCAATAAACCACCACAATTGCTGTAAAGTTGAATAATCTAAGCTGCCAAACATAATCAATCTCCTTCCGGACCAATAGATATTTGCTTGGTCATTATTTTAAGCTCGGCAATCAGCAAAGCGGTAAACAAGAGGAGGAACATAAAGAAAGTCACTTCAACGGTTCCCGCATCGAGATTGGATCGGGCAATGGTAACAGGTAGTAGATCCTGAATGGCCCAGGGCTGTCGACCAACCTCAGTGACAATCCAACCAGCTTCGTGTGCAACCAAACCGAGGAAAAATGAAACGACGCCCAGCTTCAAGAGCAGTGGTTGCTTCTCCAGTTGATCCTTATATAGCAGATAGAGATAGACCAGAAACAAGAGAACAAAGAAGGTTCCAAGACTCACCATAGCCCTAAAAGAGTAAAAGATCAGGGGAACATAGGGAACTGCCTGCTCAGCAGAATCGAGATAACCATAGCCAAGATAATCACTGTTTTTCTCGAACAGGGTTAGCGCCTTACTTGCAGCAAGTTGGTCACCCACATCCTGGGCGGCCTTATAATCACCCAACCCGGTAACAGCTAGCTTACCCCGCTGCATTTTTTCTTCTACTCCCATGATATTTTCGGCCTCGTTACCGAAAACTAAGTCGTTAATCCCAGGAACAAAGCTATTAAGATCCCGGTTGGCCAGTAATGACAACACCATGGGAATTTTAATTTTATAAATAAATGAATCCTGATCATCGCCCGGTTGCTTGCTAAAGTTCAACAGTCCCATCGCAACCAAGCCTGCAGGAGCTTCACCATCATAAAGCCCTTCCATTGCCGCAAGTTTCATGGGCTGAACATTGGCAGCATGGTAGGCATGCTCATCTCCGGTATAAGCGACAAAGAGAGATGCGAGCAGACCGAAGGTACAGACAACCGTCAGCGAGCGTTTTGCAAACTTGATATGGCGTTTCTTCAGCAAAAACCAGCTGGAGACCGCAACGACAAATAGTGAAGCATATAAAAAAGCCGCGCTGGTCACATGGACAAAATGGCTGATAGCAACCGGGGAGGAAACAATCGCCCAGAAATCGACCATTTCAAAGCGGGCCAGATCGGGATTAAACTCCATCCCAATCGGGTGCTGCATCCAACCATTGGCAACCAGAATCCAGACTGCCGAAAGGTTGGAACCGATTGCCACCATCCAGGTTGAAAACAGGTGAGCTCTTTTTGATACACGATTCCAGCCAAAAAACATGACGGCAAAGAAGGTGGCCTCAAGGAAAAATGCTAAAAGTCCTTCAATCGCCAGTGGCACACCAAAAATATCCCCAACCATCCAGGAATAGTTAGACCAGTTGGTCCCAAACTCAAACTCCAGGATGATTCCTGTTGCCACACCAATAGCAAAGTTAATTCCGAACAAAGTCATCCAAAATCGGGTTAACTTCTTCCATTGCTCATCCCCAGTCTTCACATAAATCGACTCAAAAAATGCACAAATAAAAGAGAGACCAAGTGTCAACGGAACGAAAATCCAATGATACATGGCCGTTAGAGCAAACGTGGCTCTCGCCCAGCTCACCATGGTTAAATCAATCTGCTCAATCACGTTTTTCCTCCTATCCTTATCTGGTTAGGGTTAATTCAATAAACATTTAATGGTTACCAGAGGAGGGATGGGTCAGATTATTTAAAACATGATCTGCCCTCTCAGCATCTGTATCGAAATTTGTTGCTAGAAAATCAGGGAAAAAGAAAATTTTTAGAATTGCAAACATGATGAATAGTTTGATGAAGATAATCTTCCAGAGGGTTCGTCCGACAACCATTGATCGGAACCCATCATAGTACAGATCAAAAGCATTTTTAAACATCGTTTCACCGCCCTAAATTCATATGCAAAAATCAACGTCAATACATAACTAACACGGTAATATTTACACCCGCCATAAAGCATAGTCAAGAGTAATTGTAATATTGGTTAGTTAATTTTCAATTTATCTAAACTTATGTATTTGTTGACTATTCAGAAGATACAAAACTAAACAATGTTGACTTAAACAGTAAAGTTTTTGTCACGCAATTGAATAATGCCACCCATCCTATGAAAACCGTAGATTTTCTCCCTAGACTGAAAAAATCACAGCTGTCATGATGTTCATACAACACTAATTCAGAAGAAAATATATTTATGATAAAAAATCAGAATCGAAGTCAAGCACATTTTCTTCCGACCTGTCGAAATGAGATGAGTACGCGTGGCTGGAGCGAGCTGGACGTCTTGTTTATCAGTGGTGATGCCTACATTGATCACCCAGCCTTCGGTACTGCCCTATTGGCAAGACTCCTCGAAAACAAGGGCTACCGGGTCGGTATTCTCGCCCAACCTGACTGGAAAAACCCGGAGGCTTTTCGCGCCATGGGTCGTCCACGGCTGTTTGCGGCGATTTCCGCCGGTGCCATGGATTCCATGGTTAACCATTACACTGCGGCAAAGAAAATCAGACACAACGATGCCTACACTCCGGGAGGCATTGCCGGAAAACGCCCAAACCGTGCCGTAATTGCATACACAGCTGCAATCAAAGGAGCATTTAAAGGATTGCCAACTGTTATTGGTGGAATCGAAGCCAGTCTGCGGCGGCTAGCTCATTACGATTACTGGAGCGACAAGGTACGCAGATCAATTCTTATTGACAGCAAAGCCGACTTGCTCATTTACGGCATGGCAGAAACAGCCCTGCTGGAAATAACCCGTCGCCTGGATCATGGAGAGTCTTTCGACACTCTCAGGGAGATCAGAGGAACAGCCTTTTCTACCAAAAACCATCAGGACAAAGGCATTGAACTCCCCTCCTTTGAACAAGTTGCTGAGTCTGCTGAAGCATATAATCAGGCATTTAGACTGGCAAGCGAGCAGGAAAATCCTTTCTCAGCAAAAGTTTTGATACAACCACATAGCACTCACAACCTGATCATCAACCCTCCTGCCCTTCCATTAAACGAGGCAGATCTGGATCAGATTTACAACCTCCCATTTGTCCGGCAACCACATCCTAGTTACACAGAAAAGATTCCCGCCTTCGAGCAAATTCGCTATTCAATCACCAGTCATCGTGGCTGTTTTGGCGGATGTGCATTTTGTGCCATAACCCATCATCAAGGGAAAACCATTCAATCCCGCTCAGCAGAATCAATTTTGCAGGAAGTTGATAAAATTAGTTCTCAGGATGATTTCCGTGGCACCATCAGCGATGTTGGCGGCCCAACAGCAAACATGTATGGACTTGGTTGTGGCAACCCGAAGGCCGAAAAAAACTGTCAAAGACCCAGCTGCCTCTATCCCGAAATATGTAAAAACTTAATTACTGACGATCAACCGGCAACCAGGCTACTGGGGGAAATTCGCCGACATAAAAAAATTAAACATACCTTTATCGCTTCGGGAGTTCGCTACGATCTGCTCCCTCTGCAACAGCAATATTTTTCTGATCTGTTGCAGCACCATGTCAGCGGTCTGCTAAAAGTTGCGCCGGAATCTACCAGCGACCAAGTCACTGCGGTCATGCGCAAACCCGGTGCGGCAATATTCACCAACTTCCTTGAACAGTTTCGGCAACACAACCAAGACCTTGGATTACGCCAGGCAGTTGTCCCCTATCTTATCAGCAGCCATCCCGGCTGTACTTTAGAAGACACAATTGAGGTCGCCCTCTACCTGAAACGCCACCGCCTGAAAGTGGAACAAGTTCAAGATTTCACCCCAACACCAGGGAGCCTTTCCACCTGTATTTACCATACAGGAAAGGATCCATTCAGCGGTAAAACAATTCACGTCCCCCGTACAGCAAAGGAAAGACGGCTACAAAAATCTCTGTTACTTTACCATCGACCAGAAACGAGGTCTGATGTTTTAAATGCTCTACAGTTTTGCCGGCGAGAAAATGCTGCACAAGAGCTACTTGGCAGCCCACACCCTGAACGAAAGAATAGTGATCGGAGGAAAAAGACCAAGCAAAACAAAAGACATAAAATCGAAAAGTATCAACCTTCCTGATTTTTTACACCTAAACTGTAATTTTTTACCCTAAATAAAATTTTCCTTGACAAGTTGCCCGTTTTTTTGTTTGGTTGCGACTGTAAAAACAGTGTTTTGATTTCTTTTTCAAACTAACAAATTTTAACGCCACTTAATATTTAATAGAAGCTTTGATGCCGTCTGGCTACTCCCTCTGTTCATTTTCTAGCCGGACAAAATTTATTATTTTTGTAAAGGGATACCAAGATGTCAAAAAACAAGATTAAACCCTCATTGCAAAATCCCCTCGCAACAACAAAAGAAGTAGAATTCACCATTCCAGGTGAAATTGCGGGCCAAACTGGTGCCTATGAAGAGGTCATGAAAGAAGGCTATGACCTGACTCAACGCCCGATCAAGTCAGTTGCGATCGGTCAAATTGAGAAGCAGCATTTCAAGAAGAGAATGACAGTTTGGGAACGGATTAAAGTTCTAACCGACAGCGACCCCAACATCCTCTTCCAAAACTGGGGTAAAAACCTGGATGGAGCTTCACTGGTCACCGGCATTCTGAATATTGGTGGTCGTGATGTTGCTCTGTATGGTCACGATTTCACCGTCCGCGCTGGCTCCATCGATGCCACCAACGGTCAAAAACTTGCCCGTTTAATGTACATGGCTGGTGAAAAAGGGATCCCACTGATCGGGATGAATGATTCAGCTGGTGCCTTTGTCCCAGCCGGTGTCGGTGGCCTTGACGGTTATGCCGAAGCCTTTACTGCTCTACGCAAAATCAGCGGTGTTGTTCCAACTGTTATGTGTATGTTTGGTTTTAACGCGGGCGGCGGTTCTTACCTGCCACGCCAGGGTAGCTTTGTCATTCAGCCAGAAGACACTTTCTTCGGCTTAACCGGACCAGGTGTTGTTAAGTCAGTTCTGGGTGAAGATATCACCCCGGAAGACTTAGGCGGCCCAAAAGTCCATGCTGCAACTGGAGTTACTGATTTAACTGTTGCAGATGAAACAGCAGCATTGCGTACCGCGGCTCGTCTGATCAGCTACATTCCAGACAATAACCACTCCATGGCACCCTTCCAGGAAACCAGTGACCCCCTTAATCGAAAAACCTGGGAAATCAATACCCTGCTAAAGAAGGCCTTTAACTCACCAACAGGTTTCAATACCCCGTTTGATGTTTCAATTATTATTCAACAGATTTGTGACCACGGCGATTATTTCGAAATGCAACCAACCCGTTCCCGCGAAGCAATCACCGCTTTCGGTCGCTTGGGAGGCAATGTGGTCGGTTTTGTTGCCAATAACTCAGCAGTCGCTTCAGGACAGATTGATTGTGATTCTGCAGTAAAAATTGCCCGTTTTGTACGCTTTTGTAATATTTATAATATCCCGCTGATCTTTATGGAAGATACGACTGGTTTCCTGCCAGGTCGTGAGCAGGAAGCACGGGGAATTGTTCAAGCTGGCCGAACCATGCTCGATTCTATCGTTGATGTCCGCACCCCACGGATCCTGTTGATCCTGCGTAACGCTTACGGTGGGGCTTATGCTTCCTATAATAACTATCCAACCGGGGCGGATTTGGTTCTCGCTCTACCAACGACCCGCCTCGCAGTTATGGGACCAGCCGGTAAAGAATTTGTCTATAAAACAGAATTACGCAAACTACGTGGAACAATCAAACAACGGATTGCTGCAGGCATCCTGGAACGTACTAAAGCGGGGATGGATGGTAATGATGCAAAGAAAGATGCCGAAAAAGAAACAGCTGAATGGCTCAAACTCGAAGAGGCTACTCTCAACCTGCGATACGAAAAAGAGTTGATGAACCCGAAGGAAGGTCTGGCGCTCGGTTCAATTTCTTCACTGGTTATGCCGACAGACCTACGCGAAGTCCTTGGTAAAAACCTCAACTTCTTCCTGCGCCACTACAAGCCATCAGCATGGCAAGGGGTACAGCGCGAATTCCATTAATCGTTGCGAACTGAAATCTTTTTCGCCTATATTTTAAATTACATGGAAAGTGGAGATTAATCCCATGGCACAGAATACAGACTTATATGCAAATAATCCGTTAATTCACAAAGACCGTCGTCTCAGTCAGTCAAGTTCCGATTGGGTTCGTTCTTTCTCCTGCGAAGCGTTATGTCCCCTCATTGTCTGTCGTGGGCCGATTCGCAAAGAAGCGATGGATGTCTACACAGAGATGGGAATCAGCCATTTTGGCATTCTTCTATCGGAAAAAGACTCCATCGTCTATCCAAATGCACTCTCACCGGAGCTGCGCCAATTGACCGATACCAGCCGGGTTCACCGGGTACCAGACTACTCGGGTGCCTCAAAGGAAGAACGGGTCGAGAGAATTCAACAAATCATCGATATTGCCAAAGATAATGACTATAATGCCGTATTTTCCGGCTATGGCTTTATGGCAGAAGATGATGAGTTTGTTGCGGCAATCGAAGATGCCGGACTCAAATTTATCGGTCCCTGTTCAAAAACCCAGCGTGCTGCTGGAAAGAAGGACGAAGCCAAGCGTACCGCGTTACAGGTTGATGTTTCTGTCACCCCGGGGATCGACAACGTTACCGCCCGCACCCTACTGAAAAAACATAAAACCTTTGCTCATTTAGTTGCGTTAGCCGAAGCAGAAGATTTGAAAATTGACAAGACATTTCTGGATAATCCCGACGGTTCACTGGAAGAACTTGCCGATGCAATTCTCTTTGCCTCTTATGACAAAGGAATTGACCTCTTCTCAATCGAAGAACTCTGCGCTCAGGTTGAAGTAGAGTGTGCCGAGATGTTCAAAAGCTATCCGGGAGCTCGAATCCGGCTGAAAGCAATCGGTGGTGGCGGGGGGAAAGGGCAGCGAATTCTTGGAGCCTCGCTATTAACATCTAAGAACCCATCTGAAAAGCAGATTAAAGAGGCTGCTGCTGATGCTCCCGGATTAGTAAGAGAAATTCTGAATGAAGTTAAAACCAATGGAATTGGCGATAACAAAAATGTTTTAGTTGAACTTAATATTGAACAGACCCGCCACAATGAAATTCAGCTGCTTGGAAACGGTAAATGGAGCATTGCTCTAGGTGGTCGCGATTGTTCATTACAGATGCACGAACAAAAGCTGCTGGAAATTTCCGTCACCCAGGAAAGCCTGGAGATCGAAATAACCAAAGCCAAGAAAGCTAAACTAAAAGAACAGCAAAAAGCTCTGGAAGCAGACCTTGCAGTCCTCATGCGAATGGAGGCTGAGTCAGAGCGCTTTGGAGAAGCGGTTGGTCTAGATTCGGCTTCAACTTTTGAATGTATTGTAGATGGCACACGCCATTACTTTATGGAAGTCAATACCCGAATCCAAGTTGAACACCGAGTCACAGAACTTGTGTACAGCCTCAAGTTCACCAATCCAAAAGATAAGAACGATTTCTTTATCGTTGAATCACTGGTTGAAGCCATGGCTCTACTTGCTATGCATAAGAATCAGCTCCCTCGCCCAGTAAGAATTCCCCGTTTTGGTGCTGCTGCTGAAGCACGTCTCAATGCCACTGACTGCTCATTATCACCAAGCGCCGGTGGTTACATTCGTTATTGGTCAAAACCAATCGAAGGTGAAATCCGTGACGATCAAGGAATTTGCATCCCCAATCCAGATACCAACCAGTTCATGCGCTACCATCTTGCCGGCGCTTACGATTCAAATATCGCCCTGCTTTTAACCAATGGCGAAGACCGTGGTACCAGCTATGAAAAACTTGCAAAAGTTTTGCGCAGCACTGTTCTGCGTGGCTCTAATCTAGCAACCAATCTGGAGTTCCATTACGGTCTGGTCAACTGGTTTATTGGCAATAATATCATGGCTAAACCAACCACCCGCTTTGTTGTTCCTTACCTGACTTTGGTCGGCAAGTTGAAAGAAGAAACACTAAAGCTGGATATCGTTCATGCATTTCTGGCAATGAAAAAGCATTACGCCAAACTTTATACAGACAGTCCAGATGCGGCCAAAGCTGTCTCTGAAACTCTTGACCGCAAAGGGACATTATTAACTCGCCCCATGGAAAAGCTCATCAATGACCCACATTTGCTATCCGGCTGGTTAAGTATCAACCGGAAAAAGTTTAAGATCGAAAATGGTAACGTTGTCTGGCTTTGTAACCCTCTTGTTATTCTTGAAGAGACCTATGACTATCTGAATATGACCTGGCGCAAAGATGCTCCATCTGCAGAAGTTATCTGGACCCATGATCGCGACTTGCTGAACAACGCCTTGGCATTTTATGCGGCTTTACGCGATAAGTTTTCTATCAGTAAAGAAGAGTTCGTAAAACTGAATAACATTCTTAACAAAACTAAACCGCAAGGCGGTTATGACAGTGAAACCTGGGCTGATATTCAGGCAGCCCATGTCGGCTTTGAAATTGGCCACGAACTCCTCGGTTTGCTTTGTACGGTTGCAGAGAAAACTGATTTCTACGCTTTTAAAGTTGAAGATGATCTTGAGGTTACAATCCCAGAATACCTACATGATCCAGAGTTACAAACTGCAATGAAAAAAGTTCTGGTGCCTCCACCAGCAACTAAAGCTGATGAAGTTGTTACCCCAGGAGGCGGTATGTATTATGGTCAGGAAGCTCCGGGCATGCCACCGTTCGTAACTGAAGGGATGCACTTTGATAAAGGACAACCATTGTTTATCCTTGAAGTCATGAAGATGTTCAACAAGGTACCAGCACCATTTGCCGGCACTATAGATAAAATCATCATCGAAGGTGGTGACGGTGCCATTGTTCAGAAAGGACAGCCGTTGTTCAAAGTGACCCCGGATGAAAAATTTGTTGAGGTCGACCCAAAGGCATTGGCCAAGCAGAAAAGAACCGTTACTGATGAGTATTTACAAACGGTTTTATAAACAAAATTCACACTGAGAACAAAAAAAGGCTTCGGATTTCCGAGGCCTTTTTTATTCACTAACAGTAGTTTAACCTAGAAGATTCCACCACCGCCACCGGGTCCATCCGATCCACCGGGTCCATCCGATCCACCGATTCCGTCTGATCCACCGATTCCGTCTGATCCACCGATTCCGTCTGATCCACCGATTCCGTCTGATCCACCGATTCCGCCTGATCCACCGATTCCGTTTGATCCACCGATTCCACCTAGACCATCAAGTCCACCAGCAACACCACCGGGAGCTCCCATATCAGAATTAGTTCCAAATCCAGTATTTTGGTCAAAGGACTGTTGTAAGCCCAATGTAGATTTTTTCAGATTTTGACGAAACTCTTGCTTCTGCGCCGGGCTCATTTTCTGCCAGCGTTGTTTCAACTGTTTTCTGGTTTTTACAGGTAGTTTCTGAAACCTGCTATTCACATTACGGAGTCGCTGCTTTTGCTGTGGCGTAAGTTTCTCAAACTGTTTGAAACGATCCAGAGCTTTCTGCCTTTGCGCAGGGGACAACTTTTGCCATTCTTGCAACCTCTGCTGTGCCTGTTTACGCTGCTCTGGAGTCATTGACAACCATTTATCGGCACCCTTTTGTAGCATTTGTTGAGTTTCAACAGAGAACAAACTCCAACTCTCTGCATGACGCTGTAGTACACGCTGTTGCTGTTGATTTAAGGAAGAAAACTCCCCAGCCCAAAGAGGGCTAAGAAACGCCAATAGCATAATCACTGACGTAGCGGTGGTCAGTCCTAGTTTCAAAATAATTCTATTTTTCATGACTCACCTCTTCATCCTGGAGTCTGTCCAACTCTCTATCGTCCATGGACAATAATTCAAGAGGATCAATCCAACCAACATCATCATCCTCGAATGCTCCCAGAAACTCGATAAGCTCCAGACTGGGTAAGGATGTTTTGTCTAGATCCTGCGCTAAAAGCACAGTCGGACTCAGAATTAACAGGCACAGCGGTATGCTGACCAGACAACTCCAACTCGTTTTCCATAACTTCTGACAACCATTCATAAAACTCAATATCTTCCGCATAAAAGTCAAGAGACTCAGGAGAGGTCAATAGGTTTAATTCAGCTATACCTGGAGCAATCATCTGCATTTGCCGTTGCTGTGGCACATTAAACAACACAATCAAAAGCAATACAACAGTTATGGGAATAGCCCCCCAAGCTAGGTTACCCTTCTTTTTCTGCCCTACGGTATCCAACGCTTGATACTTCAAACGACTCAATTTAGCCGCAGTAACTGGATCCAGATTATCCAGAGATTGATCCAGGACTTTGCAGACGTTCTCTTTAAATTCATCTTCTTGGTTACTCATGGCTTAAAGTCTCCCAGCTTTTTCCTTAACAGTTCAAGCGCCCGAAAATAATGGGTCTTGATCGTCCCTTCAGAGCAGTTCATAGCTTTTGCTGTTTCACTGACACTCAAACCCTCCCAAGCTCGCAATAAAAAAACCTGTTGTTGTTTCAAAGACAGTTTTTTAAGTTCCAACTGTAAACGATCATAGGCCTCATGGTTTCCAGTTTCCCGCTCTGGAGTCTGCCCTTTGGGATCAGCAAATTGTTCCAACGGTTCAGCATCATCGTCTTCAGAACATCCTCCCAACCAGACTCTCCAGCGGGAACGAACTGACTCTTTGCGGTAGAAGTCACGTATTTTATTTTGCAGGATCTTATAAAAAAGAACCTTCCACTCCGCTTCCGGTTTCTCTGCGTACTTTGCTACAAACTTGCACATTGCATCCTGAACTAAATCAAGAGCATCATCCGGATTACTGCAGGAAAAAAGTGCCATGCGATAGGCTGGACGCTCTATAGATTTAAAAAATACTTCCATTAACTCCCGTACCCTCCACTTAACAAGAACGCAATAGACAAAGATCGGTTGACAAAAAAAATGGACTGCTCAAATTAGCAGTCCATTTTTTCAGTATGAAACAGTTAAAGATATCAGACCTTTGCTGTCCACAAACCATGGAGATTACAATAGGCACGTGCTGTAACAGTAGTGGCGTTAACATTGAAGATTGCTTCAGCAGGCTGGCCGGGCTGTAAATACTGACGATAGACCCTATCCTCAACCAGGATCTCAATCCATTCAATGTAATGGGCATCTTCCATTGGATGGGCAACATCCCCAACCTTAACAGTAACGGAAGCATCACCCATTTCAATCACAGGAACATGCTTTTCCGTTGCCGCATCTGTGGTATTTTCAGTCATTCGATCCATATTTTGGCCACAGCAAATCAGCGCTCCAGCACCACTATGAACAACTTCAACAATATTTCCACAGATAGGGCATTTGTAAACTTCCAGACGTTTTGGCATTGGTTTTTCTCCTCTAATTTGTGTTTATAAACTAAAATATCAGACTTCTATAGATAACTTACTTGGTCATAATAGCACCTTTAGCTTTATTTTCAAGGCCTGATACTATTTATCATTTTTTTACTGACCAGAAATGGCAAATTTCATATAGTGTGTGTAGTTAGATGACTCTCTGCCCTTCAGGTGAGGTCAGAACGTCCACTCGGAATAGCAAAACCTTCGGGGTCACCTCAGAAATCCGGTGTGCCAGCCCACAAAATAAGTGGGACGCCTGATGGATTTACAGCTGCCCCCACCTCATTGACACTCGATGTGAGTCCAATGACCCACGGTAGCGGTGGAGAGTCGCAACACAGGGAAGGGACGAGCTTAAACCGGCTTGTACCCTTTTCGTTTTTCTACTGCAAATTTGCGACATTCCACGAATGACACGACACTAGTAGCAGTTTTACTATGTTAGGTTCTAGTAATATTTAAGGACAGAAAAAACTCTCTGGAAGCGAACTTAGCGTTAAAAGCAATCATTGCAAGGGGTTTGTATCTCTGATCAAACCCCTTGAAATTATATTTATTTACCGGAGGAAAATTTGACTGAATCACCGACTACCAGCAGCGACTTTACCTCCCTGCAGGTTGATGATAAAGAGATTGTGCTCATTGGTACCGCCCATATTTCCCAGGATTCGGTCGAAACCGTTATTCGGACCATCGATAAGGTCGTTCCTGATACCGTATGTGTCGAATTGGATACTCAGCGTTATCAATCACTGATCAATAAAAAAGGGTGGGAATCTCTCAACCTGAAAGAGCTTATCAAGAAGAAACAGGTCCCTTTTCTATTGTCTAATCTGGCATTATCTTCTTACCAGAAACGGATGGGCTTACATACCGGAGTTAAGCCGGGAGCAGAGTTAGCAGCAGCAGCCCAGACGGCAGAAGAGCGGGGGATGGAGGTTGAACTTGTCGACCGAAATATTCGCACCACATTACTACGCGTCTGGCGAAAAACCGGTTTGTGGAATAAAACAAAAGTCGTCGCATCGTTGTTTGGCAGCTTATTTGAAAAGCAGGAATTAAACGAAGCAGAACTCGCCAAATTACGTGAGAGTGACACCCTCTCAAGTATGCTTGATGAAATGGGCAAACTCCTCCCCTCGGTCAAACAAATTCTGGTTGATGAACGTGATACCTATATGGCCTATCACATTCGTAATGCTCCTGGTGAAAAAGTACTTGCTGTTGTCGGAGCAGCACATCTCCCTGGAATTATTCGCCTGCTGCAAGGGGATGAAATTAACCCTGAAACCATCAGCGAAATATCCACAATTCCTCCCAAAACAACTTTTTCCAAACTAATTCCCTGGTTGATTCCGGGAATTGTAGTTGCGTTGTTTATCGGTGGCTTTTTTTTCGGCAATCGCGATCAACTGGCTAATGCCGCCACCGCCTGGATCCTTGCCAACGGGCTCTTTTCTGCACTGGGAGCCCTGCTGGCCCTGGGGCACCCGGCAACCATTATCAGTGCTTTTGTTGCTGCCCCAATAACCTCCCTCAACCCGACCATCGGTGCAGGGTTTGTCACGGGACTGGTACAATCTTTTGTTGCCCCACCGACTGTTCATGATATGGAACATGTTGGTGACGATTTGATGACCTTTAAAGGTTGGTGGCAAAACCGCCTGGCCAGAGTGCTATTGGTTTTTCTCTTTTCGTCCCTTGGCTCATCCATCGGCACCTTTGTTGCGTTGGGCTGGCTGAAAGAATTATTTTAGTCGCAGTTATTTAGGTAAATAGACTGTAGGGAAGAGTAAATCAAACCTTCAGCCTTCAGCCTTCAGTCTTCACAACCTATTTTTTTAGCAGGAGCTTCATTTTGAACGCCCATAACCGCCGCCAACAATTTTTTCTGAGAAATTCACTGCGTGGTAGTTCTCTCGTACAAATACTGATTTATACCAACTTAATCCTCTTTAGCCTGATGGTTCTCCATGGCACCATTCTCGGCTTTGGTACGCAGGCAATCATGCATCCCTCCCCTCGTCTGATGGTTCATTGGGGTGGACAGTACTGGCCAATGGTCCTGGAAAATGGCGAGTGGTGGCGTTGTATCACCTATGCTTTTACCCATGGTGGGATCATTCACCTGGGTTTTAATATGGTTGTCCTCTACCAGGTCGGTCCGTTATTGGAATCTGAAATCGGCTGGACTCGCTTGCTGACTGTTTATATTTTTGCAACCATCATCGCAACGGTTGCTGGACTATTCTGGCACCCCGTGACTGTGGTTATCGGTGCCTCCGGCGCAATCTTTGGTTTGATTGGTTTTTCAATCAGTTATTACCATCGAGTCGGCGGTGGAATTGGAATTCAACGCCGTAATTTTATGTTTCAGTGGGCGTTGATGGCTTTTATCTTTGGCTTTGTTGTTGGCGCAGATAACGCCGCCCATCTTGGTGGCGCACTCGCTGGATTAGCCCTTGGTTGGTTTATGCCAGTTAGTATTCGAGATCAGCGCAAAACAGAAAAACTCTTCAAAGGAATTGCTGTTTTTTGCGCTCTCATCACAATTATCAGTATTGCTTTTATTCCAATTTCCTGGTTCATCAGTTAAAAGGGTTATCATGGCAAGAGATAAGGTTCCAGCAACTCCAGCAATCAGACTACTTAAAAAACACAAAGTTAAGTTTATCCCCCGTCCTTATAAATATGAGGAAAAAGGGGGGACTCGAGCCAGCGCTCGGGAATTACAAGTCGATGAACACATAGTCATCAAAACACTGGTCATGGAAGATGAGCAGCAACGCCCGCTTATTGTCCTGATGCACGGTGATTGTGAGGTCTCATTGAAACACCTGGCTCGTCAGTTGAAGGTTAAGAAAATTACCACTTGCACAGCAGACAGGGCTGACAATGTGACCGGTTATCAAACCGGAGGGATTTCCCCCTTTGGCACCCGGCAGACCCTACCCATTTACATGGAAGAAACTATCGAGAAACTTGATAGTTTAATTATCAACGGTGGCCGGCGCGGACTGCTAGTCGAATTAGCCCCAAAGCATCTAATAGAAATCCTGAGCCCTATATCTGTTTCTGTCGCCATCTAGAATTGGAGGCAAACTATGACCCAACCTCGCTACGCTGAAGCCGCCGATATTATTCGCAATGCCAGTGCCTTAGTGATTACCGCTGGAGCAGGGATGGGTGTCGATTCTGGACTCCCGGACTTTCGTGGAAATCAGGGATTCTGGAACTCTTACCCGATGTATGAACGCCTGGGACTCAGTTTTATACAAGCCGCAAACCCCGAACATTTTGAAGATGACCCCCATTTTGGCTGGGGTTTCTATGGCCACCGCACCAATCTTTACCGTGACACTATCCCCCACTCTGGTTTTAAGATTCTACTGGATTGGATCAAAAAATTTAAACTTGATTATTTTGTCGCCACCTCAAATGTCGACGGACAGTTTCAGAAAGCCGGATTCTCTGAAGATCGGGTTCTTGAGGTTCATGGTTCAATCCACCACCTGCAATGCACAGTTCCTTGTAACCACAACATCTGGCCAAACGAAGCCGAATACGTTATTGATGAATCGACCATGCGGGCAGCAGATGTTCCCAAATGCCCACAATGCCAGCGTGTCGCAAGACCCAACATTCTGATGTTTGGAGACTATGCGTGGCTATCTAAGCTCTCTGCTATTCAGGAAGAAACTTTTGACGATTTTTTACAGCTTAATCAAAATGGCCACATGGTCGTGGTTGAAATAGGTGCCGGATCAACCATCCCGACAATTCGTCATCTCAGTGAACGGTTGGGACAACGCCATCATACAACTGTTTTAAGGATCAATCCCCGCGAACCACAGATCAGAGCACCTCACTTTTCTTTTTCCAGCGGTGCTGTTGAGACCTTAAATCAAATTCAAGAGAATCTACTATGATATCAACATTTTACATACCACTTTTCCATTGTAAAAATATAAAATTATAAGCATTTGTCGTTGACAAAAACATAACATAATGTGAATATGCCAATCATTAGTAGGACAGAGGGGAAAATCTTTCAATCTTTTCAAATATCCCGACTGCGAGAAATTAAATATGGCCAGAAAAAAAATGGGTGAAATCCTGATTGATAATGAAGTTATCTCTCAAGATGAATTAAATCAGGCATTACTCAGACAAAAAGGGACCAACAAGCCGATTGGAAAAATCCTTGAAGATATGGAAGTTATTCTTGAGGAGGATATTGCAAAAGCACTCTCAACTCAATTTGGTTTTCCACACGTTAAAAGATTTTCCCGGCATAACTTTCCGCAGAATGTTCTCGATAAAATCGATACAGAGTCAGCCCTGTCTCACCTGATTTTCCCGTTAAAAATTGACAGCAACACTCTCTATCTGGCTATGTCAAACCCTCTGGATATGGCGCTACAGAGTGACCTATCATTTAAATTGGCAATGCGTATTTCTCCCTGCGTTGCAACTCCTGATGAAATTAAAGCAGCAATCAAAAAACACTACCTGACTGATATTCCAGTGGACAAAGAGGATTCATCTCAGATTATTCTGCTGGTGGATAATCAGGAAATCGTTCTGAATGCAGCCGAAGCAGCTCTTAAAAAGGAAGGGTACTCGGTCTACAAAGCAAGGAACGGGGCGGAAGGCTTAAAAATCGCTACCCAGCTCCACCCCCACCTGATTATCACCGATATTGTCATGCCACGAATGGATGGTATTGAAATGTTCAAGGCGCTGAAAAACAACGGCGAAATTGACAATATCCCGGTGATTGCCCTCTCGGCAAAAAGTGCAGCAGAGGAAGAATATAAATTGTTAGAGATGGGTTTCTTTGATTTCCTCGCCAAGCCAATCAATCCGCTACGCCTATTAGCCAGGGTGAGAAGAGCTCTCAGTGCGCGTGATCACAAATAAATAGTTATGAGTTCAAATACTACAATTGCAGTAATTTTTCATCCGCATAGGTTATTTTCTTCAGACCCTCGGCAACAATTTGCCAGGTATTTTCAACCCCGACAGCACCAACTCCCGGGAAAACTGCCTTTGGCTCAAAAGCAAATGTCATGTTTTCTTCCAGCAAGTAGTCGTCAAATCCTTTGGCGATAAAGGGGTATTCATCAACTTCGATACCAATCCCATGGCCAATAAATGAAACCTGGGCACCTGATGCACCCATAAAATTATCCTTATATCCAAGTTCATCTGCCAGACCACAACATTGCCGATAAACTTCCCCCCAAGCGACGCCTGGACGAGCAATAGCAGTAAGTTTCTCCTGCACTTTCACCATATCAGCATAGGCCTGCTGCAAAGAATCGGGCAACCCTCCAATTGACATTGTTCTAGTTTGATCAACTAAATAGCCATCATAGGCAATAATAAAATCAATAATAATCGGTTCACCAACTGCGATAGATTTAAATCTTGAACCTTGCCCCACCGCAGGGTTCAACCCTGAACCACCGAGAGGAGCATCCAGATAAGTAGGCACTGCACCGTCGCTGCCAGAGAAAACATGACCGAAATACAGTTCCGAATTAAAGCTCCTGAAACGGATAACGCCCTGGTGCCCTTCTTTCCTAGCGTAACACTCTAATTCAGCTGCAACTTCGAGATCAGTTGTCCCTACGGCAATAACCTTTTTGGCATGTTCGTAGGTTTTCTCGGCTATTCGAGCACAATCCTGCATAATTTCAAGCTCATATTCACTTTTAATCGCACGCACTTGACGTATTAACGGTGAGATATCTTTCATTTCAGCATCAGGAAAAAGTTTCTGGTAGCGTTGAAATTGTTGTACTGGCAATACGTCCAATTCCATACCAATTCGCTGTGGCATTGCTAAACCCATTTTTTGCAATTGTAGCGGCAGCTCCTGGATGCTCTGAATCTTGAGAATATTCTGCAACCCAGACTCTGTTCGAGCCCTGGAATAATCCTTTATCACCAGATAAATCGGCTCTCCGACGGCAGGAACATATAGTAGACCGCGTTGGATCGAACCGGTAAAATAAAAAAGGTCACTATTCTGGAGCAAAATAACCGCATCAATATTCTGCAGCTGAAGCAATTTTTGCAGCGCTTGATAGCGTACGTTTAATTCACTGAAAGGAGTTATCCGCATCATTTAATCCTGCAATTTGGGTCGTTAAAAGTTATGCTTCCATGCTTGGAAATGCTACCTAATTTAGAACAATCAGGGCTTAAAATATTTGCTTAAATTTTATGCAAAGAGGTAAAAAGTAAGTCATCACGGGGACTATATTTACCAGAACATCAGTTTTACACAGCGCTATCCACAGCGCTTGTTCACAGTTACTTTCAACAGCTTGGAATATAAAAATAAACTTGTTATTTCAATAAGTTAAATAAATGATAATAGGTGTTTATTTGTCCTCACTAACAGCACAATCAGAGGGATCACCCTTCAATTTAGCCAGAGCATGAGGAAGGACCGGTAGCAGCACCTCAAAGTTTTCTCTGGCAGCACGTGGACTGCCAGGCAGGTTAATAATCAAAGTTTTCTGGCGCACCCCAACCAAAGCACGGGACAGCATAGCCCGAGGCGTCTTGCTCATACTGGCAGCCCGCATTGCTTCCGCCATACCACTCACCTGATATTCCAGTACTGCTTCAGTTGCCTGGGGCGTAACATCGCGTGGGCTCAGACCAGTTCCACCGGTTGTCAGGATAAGATCGAGGTGCAGATCGTCAACCCAGCTCTTCAACATCATAATGATTTTATCCAAATCATCAGCAATCACTTGATAACGTACAACATGGCCTAAACCAGACGCCAACTCAGCCAGCAGGGAGCCACTCTCATCTTCGCGTTCACCGCAAGCTCCCTTATCAGAAAGGGTTAAAACTCCAATCCGATAACTATTTTCTACCATTGCTAGCTCCTTCACTTTTTTTGTTATTAGCGTTTTTTAGTCATCAATATTCGTTTGGCATTATTGACAATTGCCTGACCAACATCACGGCTCTTAGCCAGTTCTCTAATATCTTTTTCAGACAAAAAGGTCATGTAACGCATCGCAGTCTGCAATGATGTTCTTGGATGGATGACCAATGCTTTTTTCATTTCATAAAGTTTTACCCAATCCCGATTGAGCAAAATTATCCGAATCAGTTCATCGCTGCTGCTCCGATTTTTTGCAACCGTCAGAACTTCTCCTTCGGAAATACGGGGATTTCTCAATACAGCCGTATTAACCTGTTTATTGGACTCACGAATCAACAGGGTGCGCCACTCTTTATCACCGGTCAAAGCCATCTTAATTTTATCAGCGACCGACATCTCTTGCAGTTCCTGATACTTGGAGAGGGCTTCCTCCTCCAACTCTTCGTCATCAAAGGCATCGTCATCTTCATCTGCTGTGCTATCAACAACAGGTTGTTCTTCCGCAACGGGTTCGGGCTCTGGATTGACGACCGGTTCAACCCAGCCAAGGCGCTGTTTCATCATGTTATCAGCGTGAATATTGTTGATAATGGCAGTACGTAAAACATCTGTCTTACGCAAAATTTCATCATTATGCGAAAGCATATCCAACACATCACCGGCACTGTTCTCAGCCAGAAACAATAAACTCTTAATTCCGATCATTCGATGTGTCAATGCCGTCTGCATCACCACAGAATCCTGGTAACGCAACTTTACAATCAAATCAATAATGGATGGATGCAGTTCAACCTGACTTAATGCCGCCAATAATATCTGTGCCGGGAGGGTTTGCAGGGTACTTAAAGCTTCTTCTTTAAGCTCCGAATTTTCACCATGATAAAAAACGAACAGAACTGTCACCAGATTATGGCCAGACATCGGTAACGCCCCACGAGCAGCAGCCAGACGGACACTGTGTCCGCCCCACTTGCTCATGATCTTCGCGACCTCTGCCGGGATAACGATCTGAACTTTTTCTGTTCCTTGTTGTTTCTCAGTCAAGCAAGCCTCACTCTTTCTTCAATAACTGGGTATGCAACCCTAAACTGGCAATATGCGCCGCAACCTCACGAGCAGTTTGCTGATCAGCCTGAAGCGCAACCAACATCGTGCCGTTCATGGTAACTTCACTGTCAACAAGTGACACATTGATCATTTCCTGTGCCAAATCAGCCTGCATCTGTAGAGCCCGATCTTCCTGGTGAAAGGATCCAGCATAAACTGCCAGGCTATCTCCCTCAGCCAACAAAAAGGCTGACTTAACAACTTTTTTTAAATCTTCCAGATGTTGCCGCGCCTCAACTGCAGAATATCGCCCTGCCAATAAACGAATCATTGTCACCTGACCACGACCCGGTTTTTTTTGTGGCTGAAACCCCAGTTCCCGCAACCGACTGACAGCCTGCTGCAAATCAACATCATTGATAAAAGGGCCAACAGTAACGGTAAAAAGGGGAGTCTTTGAATTCACAACAAGAACAACGGCAGCTGTTTTCACCGGTTCCGAAGAGGATACCTCTTCGGTAATAACGGCAACTGCAGCGGGAATATCTATTTTTGGTCGGACAGGAATCGGTAGCTTTGGCGAAACATAATAACTCTGTAGACTATCTGCTGGCTGTTGCGGAGGCAGTCGACCTAAAAAATAATAGCCGGATCCCAGAAGGAGTGCACACAACAAAACCAGTATAAACAGGGAACCGAAGAGATTGATTGTTCCGCCGCCAACAACTTTCACCTCCCGGTCAACAAGATGATCGACAGACTCGGCACTATCTGAGTCATCAAGCAGGAGAGATTCAAGCCTTTTTTTCTGCTCTGTCGGTCTGCCATTCTCTGCAGGGTTATCGACCAAATCTGGGACATCCCGTTCATCCGCAGCCATCATACGGGCTCCTGTCATCAGTAAGAGAACCGGGGCACCTGCTTGAAAGGTGCCCCGGGTATTCTGCTCAATCTTTGTTCATATCTTCCAGAATCTTGGCGGTTTGGTGCGTAGGGACTTCTTCATATTTATCGAATTCCATCGAAAACATCCCGCGATCTGAGGTCATGGAACGTAGTTCAGGAGCGTATCTAAGCACCTCAGCCATCGGTACTTCAGCACGGATAACCTGGCTGTTAGCCTGCGGCTCAACACCTACGACCTTACCTCTGCGTGAATTCAGATCACCAATAACATCACCCATACAATCGTCAGGAACAGTAATTTCCATTGCCATGATTGGTTCCAACAGAACCGGTTTACACACCTCCATCGCCTTTTTGAACGCCATGGATCCAGCAACTTTAAAAGCCATTTCAGAGGAATCGACCGAGTGATGAGAACCATCATACAAAGTCACCCGCAGATCAACGACTTGATTTTTTGTTAAGGGACCAGTTTTCATTGCCTCAATTATCCCTTTGTCGACAGCAGGGATATAGTTACGCGGGATTACCCCACCCACGACTTTATCAACAAATTCATAACCGCTACCACGCGGCAATGGCTTGACTTCGATCCAGACATCACCAAACTGACCTTTTCCACCCGATTGTTTCTTGTATTTCCCTTGGACCTTGGTTGCAGCTTTGATGGTCTCGCGATAAGGCACCTTGGGTTCTTTCAGAATAATCTCAGCACCATATTTACGTTTGAGCCGCTCCACCGCAACTTCAAGGTGAACTTGCCCCATCCCGGAAAGGACCATTTCCTTGGTTTCCTCATCGCGGGTTATGCGTAAGGTTGGATCTTCTTCCATTAATCTCTGCAAGCCGGTATAAATTTTATCTTCATCCCCTTTACTCTTTCCTTCCAGTGCGAAAGAGATAATCGGCTTCAGTGGCACCAACGGCTCATACATTACCTGATTTTTTAAATCGCAAAGAGTATCACCCGTCGCGGTCACCTTTAATTTAGGGATAGCAATAATATCCCCGGCAGCAGCTAAATCAATCGGGGTCTGTTTTTTACCTTCCAGTTTAAAAATATTATTGACGCGCTCTTTTTCATCCTTATTTGGATTGTAGACCTGGGTGTCTCCTGATAAAGTTCCAGAATAGAGGCGCATCAAAGAGAGTTTGCCAGCATAGGGGTCATTGATAGTCTTGAAAACCATTGCGGAAAACGGGTCATCCTCGCTTGGATGCCGTTCAACTGGCTCCTCGGTATGTGGCTTAACACCAGTCTGGGTCCCCTTATCGATTGGTGATGGCATACAAGCGGCAATATAATCAAGGAGGAGTCGTACCCCAATATTAGCCGTTGCACTCCCACATAGCACCGCAGTAAAAACCCCAGTCAAGGTTCCTTCGCGGAGACCGGATAAAATCTCAGCCTCGCTTAAGGTCTCCCCTTCAAGATATTTCTCCATCAAATCATCGTCAGCTTCAGCAACGGCCTCAAGGAGTTGCTCATGCAGCCGATTAGCCTCATCTTGATATTCTGCCGGGATTTCAACCTCATCAAAGGTTCCGGTTTCATCAAACTTGTAAATTTTGGCCTTCATCCGTACCAGATCAATAATGCCTTTAAAATCCTCTTCAGCGCCGATCGGCATAGTCACGACCACGGCTCGCGCACCAAGAGATTTTTCCATAGCATCTACAGCTTTTAAAAAGTTGGCCCGCTCTTTGTCCATCTTATTGACAAAAGCAATTCGAGGGATTTCAAAACTGTCACACCATTTCCAGATTTGCATGGTCTGGGACTTGACTCCTGAAATCGCCGAAACAATCACCACCGCCCCACCAAGGACTCGTAAACAGCGTCGAGTGTCGTGCAGAAAGTTGCTGACTCCGGGAGTATCGACAATATGCAGACTGTAATCATTCCAGCGGCAATGATTCAGGCTGGCACTGAGAGTTGCCTGACGTTTGATCTCCTCTTCCTCAAAATCCATGGCCGAGGTGCCATTCTCTACCTTCCCCAAAGTATCGGTCATCCCCGTATTGAATAAAATTGCCTCAACCAGCGAAGTTTTACCGGCACTGTTATGTGCCACAATTCCGAGATTTCTCAATTTTGATGTGTCATACTTACCCATGAATCGCTCCTTTTTAGAAAAAGCCTGCTACGGATATCCGCAACAGCAGCCCTCCATTTCACCGACGTCGTTACGTCCAGATAACAGGGTCTGAAGATTATAGCACTCGAAAAAAGAATAAGATGGCCAAGCCATCAACATTAATTCCGGTTTCTTTCGTAAAGGATTCGTAACCCTTCCAAAGTCAAAAATGGTTCCACTTGATCAATACAGCCAGTCGCAGCAGAAATCGGTGCCGCCAGCCCGCCAGTTGCAATCACTTTAGGCAATTCAGACAACTCTTTTTTCATGCGACTGACAATCCCTTCAACCAGTCCGACATAACCGAAAAAAATTCCAGCCTGCATACTGTTAACTGTATTTTTAGCAATGATATGGTCCGGGCGTGAAAATCCGACCCGCGGCAGTTTGCTTGCTCGCTCAAATAAAGCGTCAGCAGAAATTCCCACCCCCGGGGCAATAGCTCCCCCCTGATAACTGCCATCCGGGGAAATCACATCAAAAGTTGTCGCCGTACCAAAATCAACCACGATCAAACCACACTTAGATCTTTCGTAAGCAGCAATCGCATTTACGATGCGGTCAGCGCCAACTTCACGTGGATTATCATACTGAATCGGCATTCCCGTCTTCATTCCCGGACCGACAACATAGGGCTGCAAATTAAAATACTTCAAGCAGAGTCCCTCAAGAGTATCAATCATCGGCGGAACAACACTTGACACAATCACGCCATCCAGATCTGAGAAATGCAATTCAGACAACTGGAATAGATTGTTGATTAACATCGCATATTCATCAACAGTCCGGTCTTTATCGGTGCCGATCCGCCAGTCTTTTTTTAAATCCTGGCGGTCAAAAATCCCCAGGACGGTATTGCTGTTGCCAACATCAATCACCAATAACATGCTATTATTCCGCTCCTGCCAATCTTCCAGATTATATTTTCACCGGTCTGATATCACCCGCGAGAATCCGCTCCACCTGCCCGTTGTCCAACTGCAGTCGCAACGCCCCTTCAGCATCGAGTCCGACAACTGTTCCACGGAGACTTCCGCCCCCCTGATTGACCTCCACTTGCATATTCATCATATTGCAGAGTTTTTCCCAACGACGCCTTACGGGAGAAAATCCCTCCTCTAGAAACTCTGTATAATATAAATCCAGGCGTTGCAAAAATGCCTGTAAAAAAATCAGTCGATCAACAGATTCCCCGGTCTCCAAAAGAACCGAAGTCGCCGGATAATTGAGAACATCGGGGAATTGGGTATCTGTCATGTTGAGATTAACACCGACCCCGAGAATAACAAAATGAATCTGCTCTGTTTCGGCATTCATTTCATTGAGCAATCCGGAAATTTTGGCACCACCAACCAGAATATCGTTGGGCCACTTAACGTCTGCAGATAAGTGACACACCTCTTGCAGGGTTTCGACAACGGCCACAGCGGAAAGAAATGTTAATTGGGGAGCTTGCTGAACAGGGATTTCAGGACGCAACAGAATGGAACAGTAGAGGTTAACTCCGGGAGGAGATTCCCAGCGCCGACCAAGTCGACCTCGGCCAGTGCTTTGTCGGTCGGCAACAACCACCGTACCCTCAAGCGCACCCTCTTCACCCAGCCTGCGAGCCAGCGCATTAGTTGAATCCGTTTCTGCAAGTGAAACAACAGACTGACCGATCAACTGGCAATTTAGTCCACTCTCAATTTCGCTGCTGAGTAACAAATCAGGGGTCGCCACTAATCGATAGCCAAGAGAATGTTTAGCTTCTATTTCAAAACCTAACTCACGCAACACCTTAACCTGCTTCCATACAGCAGTTCGAGAGATATTCAGCGAACGGCTGATGTCCTGCCCCGAGAGATATTGATCAGAGCAAGTGCGAAACAAATTGAGAATTTTGTCACGTGAAGTCAATGGATACCCAACTAATTAAATAGCATTGAAATATCGGCAGCGATAACGGAATGAGTCAACGCGCCGACAGAGATAATATCGACACCGGTTTCAGCAATATCACGAACCCGTTCCAAATTGACTCCACCGGAAGCTTCAACCAATGCCTTCCCGGCAATCAGATCAACGCCCTGCCGCATGTCGTCCAGACTCATATTGTCAAGCATAATGATATCGGCACCAGACAGTAAAGCTTCTTCAACTTCCGTCAGGTTGCGCGTTTCAATTTCAATCTTGAGAGTATGAGGAATTCGCTCTTTTGCTCTTTCAATAGCCGCAGCAATCCCACCGGCAGCAGCAATATGATTCTCCTTGATAAGAACTCCATCGAACAGGCCGATCCGGTGGTTCCGCCCACCCCCCATCCGCACCGAATACTTATCCAGAGCACGTAATCCGGGAACAGTTTTGCGCGTATCGACAATAATGACACCGGTCCCTGCTACTTCAGCAACATATTTGGCCGTCAGGCTGGCAATACCACTCATCCGTTGTAATAAATTGAGTGCAACCCGCTCCCCCTGCAACAAAACTGAAGCTTGCCCTTTCAGCCAGGCAAGCACTTCGCCTTTGCGTACAGAACGCCCATCAGTAAGTATTTTTTCAAACCGGACAGCGGGATCAAGTGTACGAAAAACCTCCGCAGCAACATCAAGACCAGCCAGAGTAAAATTTTCCTTGGCCACCAGTTCAGCACGAGCAACTGTATCCTGCGCTACTGTAACCTCAGTCGTCACATCACCGAGACCGATATCTTCTTCTAGCGCCGTGCGCACAATGCGCTCGATTTCAAACTGCATCGGTTAAAACTCCAGACATTGGGTACAAAAAGCGTAAATTTATTGGTATAATCAAGAGAAAAGAGCATGATTTATAGCATAATGCTTGTCACTCCCGCAACCGAAAACACTGGTCTCGTTGTGGAAATCCCCTTTACATTTCCACAACTTGTGGTAAAAATATGTCTTTCATGAAAAGTACAAGATGACTATTTTCAAAAGGAGCAGAAAATGAAAAGAGTGTTAGTTATACTACTGCTGGCCCTGCCTTTCGTATTGGGTGCCTGCGTCAGCAAAAACACCTACCAGCAAAAAGTCAACGAAGCGGACCTACTGACTCGTGATGTCGCCAATCTAACAGCTTCCGAAACTGATTTAAGACAGGAGAAAAAAGGGCTGCAGGATGATTTATCCAAACTCAATGCGCGTCTGGTTGAAGCTCTGAAACAAAACTCCAAACTTCAACGTGACCTGTTGGCAGCCCACGCCAATCAAGAGCGTCAGGAAGGAAACCTGACCCTGCGCCAGCAGCAGTTGGAAGATATGCAGCAAACAAATGATCGGTTACTGGCGACAGTCGAAGACTTGAATCGTGCCTTGGAAAAAGAAAAAATTGCCCGTGAGGCGCGTCTAGCAAAAGTGAAAAACACCTATAACCAGCTAGTTGGCGCGCTGGAAGAAGAGATAAAACGTGGTGAATTGACAATTTCGAATCTTGAAGGACAATTATCTGTCAATCTGCTCAACAAAATCCTCTTTGATTCCGGCAAAACTGTCATCAAAAAAGAAGGACGCAAGGTTCTTCAAACCCTCGGCGATGTTTTGAACAAGTTTCCGGATAAAGCATTACAAATAGCCGGGCATACTGATAATGTTCAGATCAGTGAGCGATTGAGAGAGCGGTACCCTTCTAACTGGGAACTTTCGACAGCACGAGCTACCAGCGTTGTCCATTTCCTGCAAGACACAGTTGGCTTGTCGGGAGGGCGCATGATCGCTGCTGGTTACAGCGAGTACCAGCCGGTTGCAAGTAATGAAGAACCTGAAGGCCGAGCCCTAAATCGGCGCATCCAGATTCTTCTGGTGCCGTTTAAAACTGTAAACCCAACAGAATAATCAATATGATCACCAAACAAATACAAACCCTGTAGATTTACCTTAGTCTACGGGGTTTGTCGTAAGTATTCCAAATACAACAAAAAAGGTTGACTTTTGTTATTCCTCAGCCTTTAATCGGTCGTTCTCAAATATAATTTTTTTAAGATATTGATCAATATCCACAGTTAAATTGAAATATATTTCCAACTTATTCACTCCAGAAATATAGAACATTAATAAAGCCATAATATTTTCAAAACAAAGGGGATAGTTAATGCGAAAAACATTTGGAAGCCTGCTGATTATACTGTTTATCGCTTGCAGTAACCTGTATGCAGCAGAGGTAACGACCGTTGAAGCAACAGATACTGATATCAGCGACAATCTGGATCTGGAAGCTGTGGCATCGGTATTTGGCGAAGCAAAAGATCTGGAAGAATTTGAGAAGAAGCTTAATGACCCAGATACTCAGATCTCAAATCTGGATCTGAATGAAGATGGAGAAGTTGATTATCTCAGAGTAACAGAGACGTCCAAAGGGGATACACACCTGGTCACCATTCAGGCTGTTATTGGAAAAGACCAGTATCAGGATGTGGCCACGATTGATGTTGAAAAAAAGGGTAAGAATGAAACTCAGGTTCAAGTGGTTGGGGATGTCTATATGTATGGCCCGGGCTATATAGTTGAGCCGGTCTATGTACATCCACCCGTAATTTTTGTTTTTTTCTGGAGCCCCTTTTATCACCCGTGGCGCTCACCATTTTATTGGGGATATTATCCCCCTTATTACCATCCATGGCACCCCTATCCTCGACATCGCTATAGAACCAATGTCAATGTTAATATTAATGTTAATAATTCATATAGCTATACCAGCGTGAGAAAAAGCAAAACTTCTATCGATCTACAAAAAAAATCGAGGCGTAATGATTTTGGAGCCAAAAATCCAGATAAATCATTTTCTAAGAGGAATGAAGGGGTTAAAAACAGACAAGAATTAAACAAAAAGAGAGAGATGCCCAAGAGCAACAAATCTAAAGCTAATGATGTCAAAAAACCAACTGGCAGGCAGGTTCAAAAAGACTGGAAGCCCGCCTCAGAAAAAGCCGGTGCAGCAAGCAAAGCTAAGAATAGCAAGGTTTCTGCTTCCTCGGGAAAAACAAAACAACAAATTGGCAGACCCTCCCCATCAAGCAGGCCAAAAAGGCGCTGAAAAGGGAGCTCTATGTATAAAAAAGTACTTGCAACATCAGTTAACATAGACACTTTTAAGTAGGCGTCTGTTAATTTCATTGAGTGAGATAAATTATATGCTAAAAATTAATAACAAGAATATACCCCTTTTGCGACTTGTCATTTTTCCCGGGCTCTGTGGCCTCCTGATCATGTTTCAAGTGGGCTGTTCCCTCATCCAGCCTCCTGATGTTCTAGAAGAAAAAACCCTCACTTACCATCCCGGTAAATTTGTCTGGCATGATCTGGTAACCAGCGATGTTGCCACAACTAAAGCTTTTTATGGCCAGCTATTCAATTGGACCTTTGAACAACGTGGTCGATATACAATCGTGAGTCTCAATGATAAGCGGATTGGCGGGATTCTCGATATTCAGCCAGTGACACCTGAGCGTCATGCTGCACGCTGGATTTCATCCCTGTCTGTTTCCGATGTCGATCAAGCGGTAAGTGTCGTTTTAGCAAATGGCGGCAAAATCCATAAGGGCCCTGAAAACATAAGAGATCGTGGCCGGGTTGCCCTGGTCAGTGACCCACAAGGGGCGCAATTATCTTTGATTCATGCAAAAAAGGGTGACCCAAAGGATGGGCAAATTGCAGAAGGTTCCTGGCTCTGGCATGAGCTGTGGACCAACAACCCGGATAGTTCTGTCAATTTTTATCAGGAACTTGCAGGGTATTCCACGATTGAAGAGCTGGACTCTTATTTAATTCTAAAAGCCGGGGATAAATGGCGTGCTGGAATTCGTAATCTTTTTAACCAGGCTCTAGAGCAAAGATGGGTTCCGATCATCAAGGCAAATGATGTTAAAGCAATATCGACCTTGGCAAAACAGCTGGGCGGCAAGGTTATAATCGAATCTGAAAACCCAGACTACGCCGATCAAGTTGCCTTATTGGCTGATCCTTCCGGTGCCCTTTTTATGATTCAAGAGTGGTCAGGAATCGATGCTTTGAAGGAGGGTAAAAAATAATGAGTAATTATAAGAGGCTAACCTTTATCGTTGTAACCGGAGCTATTCTAATGCTGACAGGTTGCTCTGGAGCAACCCATTCGACGATCTATTACGAAGGATACTACGATCCATATCCGTACTGGGGATACGGTAATGATACGACAGTTATTATTGATTTGCCCGACAGAAAACCGGAACGCCCGACAAGGCCTCCAGGGACAAATCCACCGGGAGGGAATCGACCGAAGCCATCTCCGAAGCGGCGATAAAAGAGTCACTGACCACCTGCATAGCAGGTGGCTTGAGGAAAGCCCCTAAAAGGGGCTT
>JAOZOH010000023.1 GCA_029933365.1 Desulfuromusa sp.
CTATCAACTCGAAAAATGCAGTGTTACACGCAATGGTACGTCGCCACCGGTTATCCAAAACGTTATGCGACAAGAGGTATGATTTGAAAAATACAGCTTTATTAGTCATCGATGTTCAAAATGGATTTGATGACCCCAGTTGGGGGAAGAGAAATAACCCAGATACTGAATCAAATATTGCTTTGCTACTTTCCATGTGGCGTAAAAAAGAACTACCGATAGTTCATATCCAGCATTGTTCGGTAGAGCCAAACTCACCACTCCGACCAGATTTTCCTGGAAATGAGTTTAAGGACGAAGCATTGCCACTAACAGGTGAAAAATTATTCACTAAAACCGTTAATAGCGCGTTTATAGGAACCGGGCTCGAAGACTATCTGAGAAGTCATAACATAAATTCATTGGTGGTAGTTGGTCTAACGACAGATCATTGTGTATCAACCTCAACACGAATGGCGGGAAATCTTGGGTTCGAGGTAACTTTGGTATCAGATGCGACAGCAACATTTGATCGCCTAGGCCACGATGGTACAGAATATTCAGCAAATGAAATCCATAAAATTCATTTGGCAAGCCTAAATGAAGAATTTTGTGTTGTTCGATCTACTGTTGAGGTATTGAATGAGTTCGCATAACAAACGCATGCAGTCGGACAAAGTGCCCGCTACGCGGTCACTTTGCCGCTGATGCGAAGCGTTAGATGCCCGAAATGAAAAAAATGAGAATAATATTAACGATATTGCTTTCAATACTTTCTTTACCTAGCTTTGCATATGCGAGAGGTGGAATTTGCCGTAGTGATTTCTGCAAATTCACTGCGACAATAGTTGGCAGCATTGTTTTAATCGCTTTTATTTTATCTGTAGCAAAAGAAACAAAAGAAAAAGGCATATTTAAAGGCATTACTGAACAAAACAGAAAGGTAAAGTTCTCCGAACATATATTCCCACAACTACCTCAAGCTAAGACTTTAGCTAACTTAGGTCAAGACAAAAGCTCATTAAAAATTCAACTCATGCCGACTTAAATCATTAAGGCTAATCCCTCTTATAGAGCATGCGAGAGGCATAGGTGAACGCAATGAGTAAGGAACTCTTTATTTACAGTTTTAGAGATCAGCGTCAGACACAACCAAAACGCCATCTTCTACCTCATAATCCTGTAACGCATTTCTGAACATTTTTGCTTGGCTTGTATGGTAATAAGTACGCTCGATCTGCACAGCACTTGTACCAGCAAGCTCTGCAACTGACATCAAATCAAGTCCGCTGTTAATGCGCTGTGTAATGAAATAATGACGTGTGCTATATGGAACGATGTCGCGATTTCCAATAATAACGCCAGCACGTTCAATAACTTTATAAAAATGATAACTGATCATTCTCTTTGTTAGCATTGCTTTGCCGTCAGAGCTAAACACTAAATCGTCAAGATTTTTCAACACATCATAGCTATTTGGCTTTCGTATCCTATGCCTTGCAATAAGAATCAATCTAGTAAAATACTGTCGTCGATCTTTTATAATAAACGTTCTTGTTTTCCGTACCTTGCTCGTTACTCCACGTACAGTAATCTTAATCAAATCAAAAGTATCACTACCATCCATAACACTACGTTTTGCTCTGTGATGCTCAGTATTAACAAGATCACCCCATCTTAACTGCCGTTGCTCTCCTGCTCGTAATCCAGTATTCAGTGCCACACCAAAATAGCAGCCTGCCAATGCCCTATTTACATTATTTTTATTCGTTAAATCTTGCATTGCTTCACGGATATAAACTTTTAACTCAGCGTGTATTTTCTGCACTTCTTCATCGGTAAATGTCTGTCGCCTGTTCTCTTCAAGCCCTCTATCAATTTTCTTTAGCTTTTTGAAATCAAAACCATCAATGTGTGTTTCACCTCTTTTATACAACCAAGATATCATCGCATTTATCGTGCTTTGTTCGTTCAAAACTGTTGTTTGACTAATCGGAATATTTCTCTTTGTTTTTGTACGATCATAGTAATAATTTGCACAGTCAATTCGTTCAAGCTCTTTTAGCTTCGTATCTCGCCCAACAATATTCAGCCAATGTGCTAAATGCGTCTTTATCGTCCCCAATCGCCCTTTCACAATCAAGCCGCTCTCAACGTCTTTTGCACGTTCCTTTATATACATTTCGACGCCCTGCTTTGTTGTCAGCGAAAAGTATCGTTTACCAGCTAATTGCTGCGATATTAAATTGTGATAGTGTTTTTTAGCTTTGTCGATTGCAGTATCTCTATTGCGTGTCTTTAAGCTAAAGCGTGCATATTTCTTTTCATTATTCAGCCACATACGCATCTGCCAGTAGTCACCTCTTTTATAGATAACTGCTTCGTCATAAATTGGTTTTTCATCATTGTTAAATGTGCGTTTTTTCATACCCATAAACACCTTTGAGTAACTATAATTTTGAATAGTCGCTGCATTGTGCAACATTATGTGTAACATTAAACACGAACGCCTAGCAAAAGCAAGAGCTTAACTAGGCGTGTGTCAGTTTTGTGTAACTTTAATATTGTTATATTTCAAATAGTTAGCTCAGAATATCTACTCCCACTCTATGGTTGCCGGTGGTTTACTCGAAATATCGTAAGTAACACGATTTATCCCCTTCACCTCATTGATGATGCGGTTGCTGATACGAGCCAAATCTTCGTAGGGCATGGGGTACCAGCCCGCAGTCATAAAATCTTTGGTTTCAACAGCACGTAAAGCAATCACATATTCGTAAGTGCGACCATCCCCCATCACACCAACCGACTTAACCGGCAAGAAAACGGCAAATGCCTGACTGATCTTCTGGTAATGCCCGCTCTCATAGAGTTCCTCAATGTAAATAGCATCAGCGCGGCGTAAAATATCGCAATATTCTTCCTTAACTTCTCCAAGAATACGGACGCCAAGTCCGGGGCCAGGAAATGGATGACGCCAAACCATCTGGTGGGGCAAACCAAGTTCTTCCCCAATCGCCCTGACCTCATCTTTAAATAGTTCCCGGAGGGGTTCCAGGAGTTTCAATTTCATATAATCAGGTAAACCACCAACATTATGATGACTCTTGATATTGTGCGCTTTGCCAGTTTTTGCTCCAGCGGACTCAATCACATCAGGGTAAATAGTTCCCTGGGCCAGCCAATTTGCATCCTGAATCTTTTTTGATTCTTCTTCAAATATATCGACAAACAGATTTCCAATAATTTTGCGCTTCTGCTCTGGATCGCTGACCCCTGCCAGGGCTGAATAAAAACGCTGTTGAGCATTAACCCTGGTCACCTTGACCCCCATATTACTATCAAAGGTGGCCATAACTTGATCACCCTCATTAAGTCGCAAGAGGCCATTATCAACAAACACACAGTGAAGTTGAGATCCGATCGCCCGATGAATCAGCGCTGCGGCAACGGAAGAATCAACCCCACCGGACAACCCAAGAATAACTTGATCACTGCCAACCTGTTCACGAATCCGGACAACTGCATCCTCAATAATCTGGCCAGGAGTCCATTGCCCAAGACAGCCACAGATTTTACGGACAAAAGTATTAATCAACAGTTCACCGCGTGGAGTATGATTAACTTCAGGGTGAAACTGAACACCATAGAGGTTGCGTTTTACGTCTTGAATGGCACAAACCGGAGCATTATCTGTCTGTGCCACAACCTCAAACCCCTGTGGCATTGTTTCAACGTGATCACCGTGACTCATCCAAACCGGACTTATGCCATCAATAAAGAAGCCGTCAAACAGTGACCCAGGAGATCCCATACTCATTAATTCAGCATGTCCATACTCCCGCTTTCCGGCCGGGATAACTTTCCCACCAAAATGACGGCTCATCAACTGCATACCGTAGCAAAGCCCCAATACTGGCACTCCCAACTCGAATAATTCTTCTGCAATTGCCGGAGCACCCACCTCATAAACGGATTTTGGCCCACCAGAGAGAATAATCCCCATCGGCTGGAATGCTTTGATTTCACTCAGGGCCATATCAAATGGGTGCAGCTCACAATAAACATGGCACTCACGTACCCGTCTGGCAATCAGTTGGGTATACTGGGAGCCGAAGTCTAGTATTAATATTTTATCCTGATGAATATCATTCATTATGTTACCGTCCCAGGAACAAGGTGCAAGTTTCATGGTTCAAGGTAGAACCCAACCCCTAATGTTTATTGGTAAATGATTTTCTGGTTTGAATTAAACCAACTATCATTGATGATATTTCTTTAGTTTCAGCAATCCACAAAGATCCAGTTTCCTTCTTGATATAACCAATATCCACACCGATATATATCTGGGTTCGCAATTCGCCACAGGACCCTTTTGCATAAGAGAAAAATTGCAAACTTTCTTTTAGTGATTGCCGCTCAAAGCCTTCGGCAATATTACTCGGAACCGAAAGACCAGACCGGGTAATTTGATCTTTGAACCCATAATCCTTCAAAGAACGTAATTTTTTATAGATTTCAGCACTCAAACGAGCTGAGCGTTTCCAAACATCTAACTCCTCAAACTTCATTTCCCCTCCAACCCAAAGAGTTCTTGCTTATCCTTGTTCCTTGTTCCTGAAACCTCCTAACCGCTCCGTTCCATGCGGTAATTTGGCGCTTCCTGGGTAATAATCACATCATGAACATGCGACTCACGCAATCCGGCGTTAGTAATTTGAATAAATTCTCCCTGCTGCTGCAAAGCTTTAATGGTTCTACAGCCGGTATAGCCCATACCAGAACGCAAACCGCCGATCAACTGATGGATATTCTCAGAAAGTGGCCCACGATAGGGAACCCGACCTTCAATGCCCTCAGGTACCAGTTTGACATCCTGTTCATCAGCTTGGAAATAACGATCTTTACTCCCCTGCTTCATCGCTCCCAGGCTCCCCATGCCGCGGTACGATTTATAGGTTCGTCCCTGATAGAGGATAGTTTCACCCGGCGACTCTTCAGTTCCGGCAAACAAGGAACCAATCATCACAATATCAGCTCCTGCCACAATTGCCTTGGGCAAATCTCCGGAAAATTTAATGCCTCCGTCAGCGACTAACGGAATTCCTGCGGCATGGGCCACTTTTGCAACCTGCTGGATTGCTGAAATCTGTGGCACACCAACCCCGGCAACAACCCTTGTAGTACAGATCGAACCCGGTCCGATCCCAACCTTAACAGCATTTACTCCCGCGGCAATTAACGCCTGTGCGGCAGCACCAGTGGCAATATTGCCTGCCATCAGCTGAACATCCGGATAATCATTACGCAGCTGGGCAATAGAATCAATTACACCTTGACTGTGCCCATGTGCTGTATCGACAACCATTAGATCCACACCAGCACCGATCAACGCAGCGGCACGCTCCTCCAGATCGGGGCCGACACCGACAGCCGCACCGACTCGCAACCGACCCAGATCGTCCTTGCAAGAATTGGGATATTTCCTAACTTTTTCAATATCCTTGATCGTAATTAAACCGGTCAGTGTGTAATTTTCGTCGACGACCAGAAGTTTTTCGATCCGATGCTTGTGCAAATGATATTTAGCCTCTTCCAGAGTTGTTCCTGGGGGAACCGTGACCAATTCATCCTTGGTCATAACATTGGCGATCGGTTGTTCCACGTTGGTCTCAAAACGAAGATCCCGGTTGGTCAAGATCCCGACCAGTTTTCCTTTTTTGGTAATAGGTACACCGGAGATACGATATTTTTTCATCACTGCCAAGGCCTCAAAAATCTTTTGATCAGGATCCATGGTGATCGGATCGACAATCATCCCACTTTCCGATTTTTTCACCTGATCAACTTCGGTCGCCTGAGATTTTGGGCTCATATTTTTATGAATAATTCCCAGTCCCCCTTCACGAGCCATAGCGATCGCCGTACGTGATTCGGTTACAGTATCCATCGCCGCTGAGAGCAGGGGAATATTTAAAGTGATTGATTGGGTTAACTGGGTGGTCAAATCAACTTCTTTCGGCAAAACCTCTGAGTGCGCGGGCACCAGCAGAACATCATCAAAAGTTAAACCTATGGGAATTTCAGCATCTTGCATGACTGCTCCTTTAACAGAGAAGGGGGAGATATTTAGCCGCTGAATTTAGTCAAAATAAAGCAGCAAGTCAATCATTGATACACTCGCAAAAATGAATCAGATGGCTAAGCAAAAATTTTGTCCCACAAGGCGCAGTGGTTTTTCAAGGACGAAGGCATACATAGAGTATGTCAAGGTCTTAAAAAAACCGCTGCAACACCGTGGGGCGGACTTTTTGCGACGCCATCAATCATTTACCTTGCAATAGATAGGCCTCGATAAAGCCATCCAGATCACCATCCAGAACGGCATCGGTATTACCAACTTCATACCCGGTACGGTGGTCTTTCACCATCCGGTAAGGATGCAACACGTAGGAACGGATCTGACTCCCCCAACCAATCTCTTTCTTATCTTCAGAAAAAGAGGCTGCTTCCTCCTCCTTTTTCCGTATTTCCATTTCATAGAGCCGCGCTTTCAACTGTTTCATCGCTGTTGCTCGGTTATTATGTTGGGATCTCTGATTCTGGCAGGAGACGACTATACCGCTTGGAATATGGGTAATACGGATGGCAGAATCGGTCTTATTGATATGCTGGCCGCCAGCACCACTGGCACGAAAAGTATCGACCTTGAGATCTTTATCCTCAACTTCAATCTCAATTGAATCATCCAGTTCGGGAAAAATAAACACCGAACAAAATGAGGTATGGCGGCGGGAGTTAGCATCGAAGGGGGATATCCGTACCAAACGATGAATGCCACTTTCCGATTTAAGGTAGCCGTAGGCGTAATCTCCTTCAACAGTGATTGTCGCCCCTTTCAGTCCCGCATCATCACCCGGCTGGTATTCAGTAAATTCAACCTTAAACCCCTTCCGTTCGCAGTAGCGCAGATACATCCGCAGCACCATATCAGCCCAATCCTGAGCTTCTGTGCCCCCTGCGCCAGCATTAATACTCAGCGTTGCGTTATTAGCATCATGTTCCCCGGACAACATCCGTGCAAATTCCATCTTATCGATCAACTTATCCAGATCGGGCAGCAAGGCATTCACCTCGGCCAGTGTTTCCTCGTCCTCCCCTTCTTCGCCTATCTCTATCAGCACCTGAATATCATCCAGCTGCTGCTTGGTAGAAGTGCAATCCTCAACCACCTTTTTCAAGCTGGTATGTTCCCTCAAACGCTCTTGTGCCTGCTCCCCGCGATCCCAAAAATCGGGTTTTGCTATTTCAGCTTCAAGCTCCAAGACCCGTTCCTGCTTTCCCGGAACGTCAAAGATACCTCCATAATTCCTGAAGTTTTTCCTGCAATCCTTTTGCTATCTCTTTTGGCTCACGGAACATCTTATTCTCCCATTTTTAAAACATATAAATATCAGGATCTGTAAATAATCGAGTAGTGTAACCGAACTTGGGTAAAAAATCATCCTTCGGAATAACAAAAGACCAACCTTTTTACCGGTTGGCCTCTCATTGTCAGTTTATGAATATTTTAAGCTTTATTTAAGCAGCCACGACGGCATCCTGCACTTCACTCTGAGTCACACGCCGATTGAGTACAAAAATTCCAATTAATACGACTAACCCAGCCAGATGTACTAACCAGATTGTCGGCCACAGTAAAGCTGCCGCAGCCCCTAATGTCAGTAAGCGAAATAAAAGATTCAGCTTATTCTCCATGTATCCCTCGATCCCCGCCGCAAAAGCATAAAGACCAAACAAGGCAAAAAAGAAAATCATAAATACTTGATCCCAGGAACCTCCAACTAAGGGAGTATAAGCAAACAGGAGGGGAACAACATAAAGACCTTTAGCAACCTTCCAGGATTGAATCCCGGTTTCCATAGGTTTGGTACCGGCAATTGCAGCTCCAGTAAATGCGGCAAGGGCGACGGGAGGAGTCACATTGGAATCTTGACTCAACCAGAATACGATCAAATGCGCCGATAGCAGACCATACATCAGCACCTGTTCACTCAACATCGATTCACGTACCGCACTGATCAAATCAATCGGCACTGCATCAATAACAGCGCGTGCTGCAGCATAATTCATCGGATTACCGATTTCCGCCAGATGCTCCGGTGCGGCAAGCATAAAAATTGCTTTTGCAGTTTCGGTCACTTGACCGTTAACCAAAGCCTCAACCAACAGGCCATCAGAGATAAGACCATGCAGAGCTGGAGCAGACAGAGTTCCAAGGACGATATAAGCCGCAGTAACCGGCAGTCCCATACCAAGGACCAGTGATGCCAGAGCAACCAGAACAATTGCTATCACCATACTGTGACCCGCCCACTGGGTAATCATTAGTGAGAAGGTATTGCCGATTCCTGCAGTAGCAATAACATTAACAATAAGACCAACAGCGCAAAGCAATATGGCAGTCATCACCATATTTTTCGCTCCCATCGCCATCGCCTCAATAATTGCCTTCAGTCCCATTTTATTCGGACTGAACCAGGATGAAACCACGACAGCAACGATACTTATTCCAGCCGCATAAGTAGGGGTAAAACCATAAATCAGTAATGCGATGAGAACACCAATCGGTGCCAGAAAAACAATTCCACCCTTTTTAAAAACCTCAACAGCAGAAACTTTTTCTTCATCAAGTGCCGTAACAAAACTGCGTTTGGCCTCAATCCTGACAAAGAACGCCACTGTTGCAAAATAGAGAATGGCCGGGAGAATACTGACCAGCACGATGGTGTTATAGGAAATTTGGGTATAGGTTGCCATGATGAAAGCGCCCGCACCCATAATTGGTGGCATCAACTGGCCACCAGTCGAGGCCGCGGCCTCAGTACCTGCGGCAAATTTAGCAGGGAATCCAGCTTTTTTCATTAATGGAATGGTGATAACCCCAGTAGAGGCGGTATTAGCAACAGCGGAACCGGAAATAGTCCCCATCAACCCGGAAGCCATGACCGCAACCAATCCTGGCCCCCCCACCATTCTTCCAGCTACAGCACGCGCCAGGTCAATGACAAACTCTCCGGCACCAGAACGGAGAAGAAATGCCCCGAACAAAATAAACATAAAAACATAGGTAGAGGAAATTCGTGCAATGGTTCCAAACAGCGCATCGTCCCCATAGATACTACGAAATAAAATTGTTTCAGCACTTAACCCTGCGAATTTAAAAACTCCGGGAACCAGCGGTCCCCACCAGCCAATGTATGTAAGGGCTATAATAATCAATACCGGAATGAACCAACCCGCCACCCGTCGGGTAAATTCCAGAGCACAGAGAATCAAAATAGTCCCCATAACCCATTCGGCCATCGACAGACTCACGCCACGCGCATAAATGGCATCTTCCATACCAATCATGTAAACAGCTGACCCCGCGGCTAACAGTCCCAAAAAAATATCGGAAACACGCCACACAACTGAACCATCTTTTTTGAAGGGATAAACCAGTGCCGCAAGCAGAGCAAACCCGGCAAAGTGCAGCGCATTCTGCCAAAGGGTCGGCAGCACAGCCACGACATTGAACCAGATGTGCATCACAGAAATGCAAACACCAAGAACCAACAAAATCATTGTATAAAGTGGATGGGCATCAGTTTCGGGGGATGTCATGTCAACAATTCTCCAGGTAAAAAAAGACGGCCACCCCTATCGGAGTGGCCGTTGAAACAACTACTTAGTTAGCAATCAGATGAGCAGGAATCTTGATTCCAACTTCTTTGTAATACTTTGCGGCACCCGGATGCAGAGGCATTGGCAAACCAGCAATCGCACTTTCAATCGACATAGCTTTGGTTGCACCGTGAATCGCATTCAAAAACGGCAGGTTTTCGTAAACCGTTTTTGTTATCTGATAAACAGCATCTTCATCCACATCCGCACGAGCAGCAAGGAAGTTTGGCTGAGCAATCGTGTTGATATCCTTTTTCTGACCTGGATAGGTCCCGGCAGCAATAACTTTACGGGTCCATAGATTGCGGCCACCATCAGCCTGTTTCATTTGCTCATCGGTAAAATCAAGAACAGTAATCTTATCAGCACCCATGGCTGCCATAGCTTTGGTCACAGCACTGACAGGAGCACCAGCAGGGGTTCCCATACCGCCAACCTGACCATTCTGCAAGGCATCAGCAGACGGACCATAACCAACGTGTACCAATTTATAGTCTTTAGCGATATCCACACCCAGATTAGCCAGCAGCACAGTATTAGAACCAAGGGTTCCAGAGTTCTTTTTACCCATAGCCATTGCCTGCCCTTTCATACCAACCAGATCAGCAACGGTACCGGTCTTGGCGAACTTTTTCAAAACGGTAAAATGCTCAACATTCTGCCAGAGCATACTGACAGCGCGCAGCTCTTTCTGGGGGCCGGCACTGGCAATTGGCCCCGTACCATTCCAGGCATAGGAGCCATAAAGACCCTGCAGAATAGCAAACTGAACTTCGTCATCGCGCAGCAACTTAACGTTCTCACCGGAACCAGCTGAGTTGATTGCGGACATCCCAATTTTTTGTTTTGGCTGCAACTTAACTTTAACTACAGTTGAAAGCGCAACACCGACCGGATAATAGGTTCCGCCAGTTGATGCGGTAGCAAGTAGATAGTTACGCTCTTTAGGTGCAGCCTGCACGGTAGCAACAGAGCTGAAAACAAAAGCTACGACAACAAAAAACATGATGTTCTTGAACCTTCTTACAACTGACATTTTTTACCTCCTTAGTTTCAGGGTTGATGATAGTTTTTCTTCCATTTGGGTACTTAGATAACGCAAGGGATGTGCCAGAGTTGATTATAGCGGAAAAATGGGGAATTTCTCCCTGATAGCAGAAAATATAAGCATTATATTGCCGGCCTGAAAGAGGCCTCGGCAAGATCTTGCCGAAAAGTGCCCAGATGAAGTCTAAAACAGGATATGTCTAAACAAAATTCTTCCGTTCCAGATTATATCGAGCCATTTTTTCATTCAGGGTACGGCGAGGCAAATCCAGAGCATTCATCACCGCCTGAACGTCCCCCTTATGTCGTAGCAAAGTTTGTTCAAGAAGCAGACGCTCGTAATTACGCATCAGGTTCTGCAACGAGGAACTCTCCCGGGTTGAAATATCCTGGTTCGGATGACGGAGAACAGATGCCAGCCGCTGATCTTTGGGTACCGATGAAAGAACATACCGCTCAGCAATATTTTTGAGTTCACGAACATTACCGGGCCAATCATGATTCATCAACAACCCGATATCCGCATCCAGAAGGGAACTTTCCGGGCGATTATAATTTGCCGCCGCCTGTACAACGAAATAATCAAACAGGAGCAAGATATCTTCTTCACGCTCGCGCAATGGTGGCACTCGGAGTTCAACAACATTGATGCGATAGTAGAGATCCTCGCGAAAAGTTCCAGCTGCACATTTCGTGAGGAGATCCTTGTTGGTGGCACTGATCAGTCTAATATCAATGGGTTGTGCTTCATTACTGCCAATCCTGACCACTTCGCGCTCTTGCAATGCCCGCAGCACTTTAACTTGCAAAGGTAGCGGCATAGTTCCTATCTCATCAAGAAAAAGAACCCCCCCCTGTGCGTATTCAAAACGTCCTATCCGCAGCCGGTCAGCGCCGGTAAAAGCCCCCCGTTCATGGCCGAACAGTTCACTTTCAAAAAGGTTCTCTGGCACCGCCCCGCAGTTGACAGCTACATACTTACCCTCTTTTCGCGCACCAAATTCATGCAGACAACGGGCAACCACCTCCTTACCTGTCCCGGTTTCCCCCTGGATTAAAACTGGGGCGTCGGTATCAGCGACATCTAGAATTTCTTCACGCAAGCAACGAATTCCAGCACTGTTACCGATCAATCGTTGTTCAATACCGGCAACTCCAGATAAACGACGGCGCAGTTCACGATTTTCCATAACCAAGCGGCGTTTTTCACCAGCACGCTGAACAACATCAAGCAAGTGTTCGGGCTCAAATGGTTTTTCGATAAAATCATACGCTCCCTTCTGCATTGCATCGACGGCCATCTGCACATCACCATGAGCAGTCAATAAGACAACCGGTATATCGGGATCAAGATTATGCAGACGAGAAAGAAACACCATCCCGTCCATCTTCGGCATCCTGATATCACTGACAACAACACCATCAAATTCACTGGTCAGCTGATTCAAGGCAGTTGGCGCATCAGGAAAACTCTTGATCCCATAGCCAGAGAGCTCCAGCCACTGAGCTGTCGCAGCACGCATTTCGGCATCATCATCAACCAGATAGACTTGATTGTGGCCATCTGTCATCTTTTTTCTCCATTTCCCTGGTTTGTGAGCGGCAGTCTGACAATCAACCGCGCTCCGCCAGCCGGTAAATTCTGCGCCCGAATTGTCCCCCCCAAATCAGTCACGATACGGTAGGAAATTGATAACCCAAGACCCAGACCTTCCCCAACTTCTTTGGTGGTAAAAAATGGCGTAAAAAGCTCATTGAGATCATCTTCAGAAATCCCGCTACCGCTATCACTGATAGAAATTTCAACCTCTTGTTGATCGACCGAAATTGCAATCCACAAATCCCTCTGTGAGCAATTCTGCATCGCATCGACAGCATTGCGCAGCAAGTTAACCAGAACCTGTTTTATCCGTCCACGACCGCCACTCAAAATCAGCGGAGTTTCCGGCACATCCTTATGTAGAGAAACTTTAAATTCAGTGAACAGGGGAGCGACCATTGCCAACGCTTCATCCAGGCAATCCTGCAACAGGACCTGTTCTTTTAATTTTGGAGTTTGGTGGGCAAATGTTTTCAACTGAGCAGTAATCGAAGCCATATGTTCAGTCATTCGGGTCACTGCGGCCAGGGTCTCCTGAACTTTCCCTGTTTCCTTCCGTTCAAGCAATAGACGACCACTCGCTGCATGGGTACGGATGGCAGCAATCGGCTGATTTAATTCATGAACAATTCCAGCAGCCATATGTCCAAGCGCTGCCAATTTTCCGGTTTGTACCAGTTCCACCTGAGTCTCACGTAAAGCTCTTTCAGTACGACTACGCTCTGTAATTTCCTCCTGTAACCGCAGATTCATCTCTTGAATTGCTTCAGCTTCACGCGCCGTACGCCGGGAAATCTGCTTCTGCCGCCGTTCTCTAGAATACATACCCAGTGCCAGAATCAACAACGCCAGCACTGTTCCAATGGCTGCCACAGCTTGAGCTCTCTCTCGCACTGGAGCAAGGGGAATAACATGATGCAGTTGCCCATTCAAGCTAGTCAGAGGACGAGATAATAACAGATAAAGAGCATTCTCAAATCTGATGATTTTCTGCCCTGCAGCTAAAGTTTCAACCGTTTTAAAAGGTAAGAGCTCCAACGTTTGATCCCCATACTGACGTCCAGCGAGGATCAGCGTTCTTTGTGCTTCAGATAATGGCGTCAGGGTTCGATATTTCCAATCATTGCGGCTGGAAAGAAACAGAACGCCATTGCTATCACTCACCAGAACTGTTTCTCCCCCTTCACGCCAACCATCCTGGAGTGGAGTCAGATCAACTTTGACCACAGTCGCTCCAAGAAACCGTGCATCTTGCACGACAGGATAAGACATGAAATACCCGGGTCGACCAGTCGTGACACCTATGGCAAAAAACTCTCCTCGCTGACCCGCTTTTGCATCGGTAAAATAGGGTCTGAATCCATAGTCTTTCCCGACAAAGCTTAAAGGTTCCTGCCAATTACTTGATGCCTGGGTATTGCCAATGGAATTCATGATATAGAGCGCTTCCGAACCAGCTTCAGAATTCAATGATTCCAGATAACTATTAACCAAATCGATATTAAATGAGGATTTGAGCAGAATTTGCACATCAAGATTTTGGGAGAGAACATATGGGAGATAGGCATAACGACTCAACGCTTCACGCAACGTTCCAGCATACAGCGTCAGTCTCTCTTCACCGACTTTAATCCGTTTATCCAGGGCATCGGCATAAGCCCAGCGGGTTGCCTGCCAAACCAGACCTGCTGCCATAAAGATACCGAGAAGAAGCATCCATTTAGAAATTTTTCTTTGATAAAAACGCTTAATCGACAAGATATAAAATCCACCTAAAGTAAACAAGTTACTGAATAACCAACAACTCGACTTTTACTGTTTGACACTTATAACAAATTTTAAATATCGCCCCTCTGGAAAACTGACCGAACAGGGAAAATCCTCCGGCTGCCCACTGGTAAAGATCGTCTTCAGCATATCCCCGGTTTGCAATGCCCCGCGCCGCAATTCTTTCAAATAATCATCCAGTGATACTTTTTGATGATTGGAGGAACTCATCAACAAACCACCTGGTTCTAATAATGGCAGAGTTGCAGCGACCAGTTTAGAGGTTCCACCATGGGTGGAAAAGCGGCTTTTCTTTGTCGTTGAGAATGACGGGGGATCAAACAAGATAATATCGAAGCGACGCTGTTGAGTCTGCATTTTGCTCAACTCAGCAAAAACGTCACCAACAACAAATTCATGCTGTTTTGGATTAATCCGATTAATAGAAAAGTTCTCCCGTGCGACATCCAGATATTTTGCAGAAACATCAATACTGGTCACCTTTTTGGCACCACCAGCTGCGGCAGCCACAGAAAAAGCACCGGTAAATGCAAATAAATTAAGGACTCGTTTTCCGGCAACCCGGGACATCAGTTCTTGACGGTTTCGCCGTTGATCAGGGAAAAGTCCGGTATTCAGCCCTTCTCGCAAATCGACGTGATAATTCAATCCATTTTCTTTCACCTGCAATGGGACTGGAGCACCGCTCCCGGCAATTAAACAACTATATTCCTTGGTTCGTTTTTTTGCTTCCAGGGCCCGAGTTTCCTGAGGTCTCAGTTTGCGATAAATCCCCCGAGATTGAAAAACCTGATGTAAAGCGGCGGTCAGTGGTTCAAGGTATGCGTCCCAGGCGGGAGTATATAATTGCAACATCAGATAGTCAGCATAACAATCAACGGTCACTCCTGGTAATCCGTCACCTTCGCCATTGAGCCAGCGAAAAGCATCCGTTTCATCGAGTTGAGCGTGTTGACGCAGTTGCTTCGCCTGCATGAGTTTCTTTTCCAACCACCCTTTGGTCAACTGAATTTTGTCAGGTGCAAGGATGCGAGCCACAATTCTATCTGCAGGATCATACAGTGCAGTGGCTAAATAGCTTTGGTTCTCATCGACTAACGATATTAAATCCCCAATTTTTCCAGCTGGCCACTGCTTCGTAAAGCGGTCGGCGATAATCCATGGATGACCCAGTTTCAACATCCGGATCGTTTCTGGACCAACTCGACATTTTTGCATAGCACTTCCTTAATTCCTATGAGAACTGATTAGATGGGGATGAATTGTAACTGAGTAACAGCAACACGCCAAGTAGCAGTTTTAAAATAGTGGCAATAGCAACCTGTCTGACTATCTGGGCTGAAGCGTAAATTTGGCTGTTTGTGATCAAATTTTGGCTCATTTGAGAGTAATAGCCACGGCTATTGGTCGAAAAGGAGCTGAAATCTGAGCCATACAGACGAATTTACAGCCAGTTCATTGATAGTCAGACAGATTGCTAAATTACAGCAAAAATACCGATTCAGTAATATATTCACAAAATATTACAGTTAAATGCTATAATGGAAACGGTATTCTTAGGAGGACACTGAATGGATAGCAATAGCAAATTTAAAAATCGAATTCGTGAACAATTTGGCAGAACGGCAGTTGCCTATGTTGAAGCAACCCATTTTTCCGGTGGAGAAGATCTGGAAGAGGCTGCTCGGCTGCTTAAACCATCCCACGATGACAATATGCTTGATGTCGCCTGTGGTGGTGGGCATATGGCTCTCTTTTTTGCACCCATGGTCAGGCAAGTTGTTGCATCTGACCTGACCATGCAGATGCTCAAAAAAGCGCAGGAGCATATTGCGGAAGAAGGTCGCGTAGACAACGTTGTTTTTCGTGAGGCTGATGCCGAGGACCTCCCCTTCCCTGCCGGCTCCTTTACTCTGCTCACTTGTCGTATTGCTCCGCACCATTTCCAAAATGTTCCACAAGCATTACGAGAATTTCATCGAGTCCTGCGCCGTGGAGGACGGATGGCTATCATTGATACGCTGATGCCAGCAGATCCTGAAATTGCAGATTTCTTTCAAACCATGGAAAAAATGCGCAACCCGACCCACCTCAAAGCATTCAATGAAGATGAATGGAGAAAAATGATTCAGGATTCCGAATTGATCTTACACGAAACCCTTATCATCCCAAAAGTTCATGATTTCCAAGAATGGGTTAAAACTGCCGGGTTGAATCGGAAGAAAATTCAAGAACTAAACAAATTCTTCATGGATGCACCACAAAAAATTCACGATTATTTCAAAATTGAATCTTTTGCCGGGGAAGTTGAATCTTATACAGACAAGAAATTATTAATTTATGCGACACGCAAAGAGAAAGAGAAACATATCCATCAAAAAGCCTCGATCGAAGCTCCACAGGAAGTTTTAGAGGAAATACCAAAGGACGCCTGAACCTATAGGATTCATATTCTGGGGGACACGTACTTGTTGCGTGTCCCCAGAATACCAGCGGTTGACCCTGCAAGTAGTATTCTTAGTACTGCCCGGCATTCTTGTCTGGTACAACAAAAATCTCAACCCTGCGATTTTGTGCCCGACCAGTGACACTATCATTACTGCCAATCGGTTCCATCTCGCCACGCCCTTCTGTTCCCAGCCGCGAAGTTGCCACTCCACGCATGATCAGGTAATCAGCCACAGAATTAGCTCGACGCAGTGAAAGCTCCAGATTATACTGCTCTGAACCGACACTGTCCGTATGTCCAACGACAACAATTTGGGTCTGCGGATAACGGCTCATAATATCGGCAATTTTGTTCAAAGGTGAATGGAAGGTTGATTTGATCGTTGCTGCATTAAAATCGAAAGAGACCTCACTACTCATAGTCAATTTGAGGATTTCGTTCTGCTGCCGTTCAATTTCAATTTGATGTTGTGCCCGTTCACTGGCTAACTCTTGCTCGAATTCAGTCTGTTGCTTATCCATATAGGCACCAGCACCAGCACCCAGAGCACCCCCGGCAGCACCACCAATCAACGCTCCCCTGAGAGCGCCACCAGAATGATCGTTCTGATAGCCGATAATTGCGCCAGAAACTGCACCAACCAGTGCCCCGATCCCAGCACCTTTTTTTGTATTTTCATGGGTGGTGTTGGTCGCACAACCAACCAGACTCGCAACAAAACAGATGACCGTAGATAGAATCACTAATTTGTATTTCATATGCGTTACTCCTTTAATATTGATAATATCTCAGAAACCTGAAATTGATTATATGAAATTGATTATACCATTCCTGAAAAAAAACAAAAGGAGTTGATACCTAAATCATGATCTCAGAGCAAAAAAAGGGAGGCTCCTTTTGGAGCCTCCCTTAAATACAATCAAAATCAAATGATTTAGACTATTACTTGATACCAGCAGCTGCTTCCAACATTGCGGTAGTAACAGACTTAGGACGCTCAATTGCATAACCGAGAGCACGGTCCCAAGTGATGTTAGGCAGACAACCGATCGCACGGCCGATACCGAACAGAACGGTGTAGAATTCGTACTGGGTGACACCGTAGTACCACTGGATAACACCGGACTGGGCATCAACATTTGGCCATGGGTTTTTAGCCTTACCTTGCTCACGCAGGATATCAGGAGTTACGTCAAAGATCATGCTGACCAGCTTAAACAGTGGGTAATCTTTGAGACCTTCTGTATTGAGGCAGAACTCACGCTGTGACATGTAACGTGGATCGGTCTTGCGCAGTACAGCGTGACCGTAGCCTGGAATAACCTGACCACTGTTGAGGGTAGCCCAGAGAGCCTCTTTGAGTTGCTCTTCGGTGGGCAGTTCACCACCAAGTTTAGCCATAAAGTTCTGGGTCCAACGAAGAACTTCTTCGTTTGCCAGACCATGCAGAGGACCAGCCAGACCGTTGATACCAGCACTGTAGGCATAGTAGGCATCGGACAGAGCAGAAGCAACCAGGTGAGTCGTGTGGGCAGATACGTTACCGGACTCATGGTCAGAGTGAAGAATGAAATACATCCGGGCAACGTCTTTGTAAGTATCGCTCTGGCCAATCATGTGAGCGAAGTTACCGCCCATATCCAGATCTGGATCAGAATCAATGTGGGTATCGCCTTTGTACTTCATGCGATAGATGTAAGCACCGATCGGACCAAGTTTGGCCATCAGATTGGTGGAATCTTCATACATGTCTTCCCAGCAAGTCATCTTGTTGAATTTGCCGGCAGCATAGTTGTTGGAAAAGACAGAATCACGCTGCATTGCCAGGATGGCCGATGAGAACATCACCATTGGATGGCTATCACGTGGCAGTGCACGCAGAACATCAATAACATACTCAGGAACAGCTGAACGCTCTTTCCACTCTGCAACAACTTCCAGGGTTTGCTCCATAGTCGGAACATCGCCGGTCATCAACAGATACCAGAAACCCTCAACATAAGGATATTCACTACCTGGAACTTTTGGCAGAGCTGCGAAAGTCTCAGGAATGGTCATGCCACGGAAACGAATTCCTTCCATTGGATCAAGATAGGAAATATCAGTAACCAGACACTTGATACCACGAGCACCACCGATTGCCTGACCGATAGTTGCCTCACCGAGAACAACATCACCATGCTCTTTAACCAGTTTAGTGACGCGAGGACGGTGTGCAGCAATCTTTTCCGCTAAAACCTTTTTCAATGTCGACATACTCTCTCTCCTTTTGTGGTTGTTGAAAAACAATTTGAAGATGCCCATCTGGGCCAAGAAAGAAATATTTCCGCAATGCGGAAATGAACTACATAAAAAAACAGTTTTTTATATAGCTCCATTAGCTAAAGTATTAAGTGGCGCTTTGAACCCAAATTTTAGGGTCCATAAACCTTCCTTCGCCTAAAATCACAAATATCGTTTTAACAACTCGCTTCTCCCTTGTCAAGCTGTAAATTGTATACTGTATCCAAAAAAGTACCCCTATAAGCTAGGTGCCTTTACCTGACAAAAAAGGTTATTTTTTCTCCTTGCCCTGAAAGCGCCAAATAAATTAATATGCCTAATTATTATGCAAAAATACCCACTCCATATACAGTCGCTGCAATTAGAAAGTCCTGTGATCCTAGCACCAATGGCAGGAATTACAACCTTACCCTACCGCAGAATTATGAAATCTTTCGGCGCCAGCCTGGTCTTTTCTGAGATGATCAGTGCCAATGGTTTGATTCGTGATGGCAAAAAAACCCGATTATTACTTACCACCCACCAAGAGGAGTTTCCACTTGGAATTCAACTATTTGGAGATGATCCAGGCGTGCTTGCAAGAGCTGCAAAAATGGTCATCAATGATGGTTCCTTGCTCGATATCAATATGGGCTGTCCGGTTAAAAAAGTAGTTCGTAGCGGTGCCGGAAGTGCCCTGTTACAAGAACCACGACGGGTCAGTCAAATCCTTGCGGCGGTACGCAAAGTCTACCCCGGTCCACTGACAATAAAAATTCGTTCAGGGTGGGATGAACAATCTCTCAACTTTCTAGAGATTGGACGAATCGCAGAGATGGAAGGTGTCGATGCAGTTACTCTCCACCCGCGCCCGCGCAGTCAAGGGTTCTCTGGAAAGGCACATTGGGAGCATATCAGTGAACTGAAGTCTGCCTTGAATATACCAGTGTTTGGAAGTGGAGATATTTTTACCGCTGAAGATGGCCTGCAAATGCTGCAGCAAACTGGTTGTGACGCAATCATGATTGGTCGCGGTGGCTATGGTAATCCCTGGCTGATCAGCCAGACCCTTGATTTGCTTGCGGGAAAAGCGATCACTTTTCCCAGTCCAAGGGAGAAGTTCAGGGTTGCATCTCAGCACCTGCAGCTACATCGTGAACAATTCGGCGACAAAAAGACTCTTCTTGAGATGCGCAAGCACTTATGCTGGTATGCACGTGGCCTGGTGGGAGCTAGTCATTTTCGTGCTGACTTGCAAAATGTTGCGCAATTAGATCAGGCTCTGGAACTGACAAACTTATTTTTTTCGCAAACAGAGGCAGCATGAGTAAGCCACGCCATCTTTCTCCCCAGGAGTATGCCATGATCCTGGAAAATATTGATGACGCCGTCATTGCCATTGATCAGCAGGGGATAATAATTTTTTTTAACTCGGCAGCTCAACACCTGACTGGATTATCCGAAAAACAAACCCTGCATAAATCCTTCTTTGACTGTTTTCCACAACAGAAGACTCTCTGTTATCTAGCACGCACAACCTTGCAAGAAGGACGTTCCATCTCGAGCCATGAAACAGTTATATTAAGAACATCAAACCTGCAACAGCGACAGGTCAGCGTTACGGTGTCACCTATATTTTCAGCATCACATCCACAACAAGGTGCGGTTATTGTTCTCCACGACCTGACCCAGGTTCATTCACTTGAGGGTGCTGTACGCCATGCAGATCAGCTAGCTATGATTGAAACTATGGCTGCCGGTCTGGCTCACGAGATCAAAAATCCCCTTGGTGGCATCAAAGGCTCTGCCCAACTTCTACAGATGGAGCTGGGAGGACAGAATGAACTCCAGGAATACACACAACTGATTGTACGAGAGACAGAACGGGTCAATCGGATTATCGAGGAGCTGTTAAATCTTTCACGTCCACGCAAGGCTCAGCTTGAAACAATCAATATCGGTCAGCTGCTGCATGAAATCGTTAAATTACAAAAAACCACTGCGGGTGATCGCCAGATCCATTTCAAATGGCAACTTGATCCGAGTATTCCTGACATTCCAGGCGATCATGACCTGTTGATGAGTCTTTTTTTGAATCTGATTAAAAATGGTTGTGAAGCAACCGCCGAAACAAGTGAAATTTTAATTGCCAGTCGCATCGATTCTGAGTATCAGCTGAGCCTCCCCGGAATCCGGCCAACCCCAATGGTTCAGGTCATTATCAGCGATCAAGGGCCAGGGATTTCCTCAGCTGAACTGGAAAAAATATTCACCCCTTTTTACACGACAAAAACTGGAGGTAATGGCCTTGGTCTATCAATCTGCCAGAAAATTGTCACCGATCACGAGGGGCTGTTGCAATTCATCAATCGACCCGAAGGGGGCACCCAGGTCAAAGTATCACTCCCCCTGCTTCGCAAACGCATGGCATCTAATATTGACAAAGGAAATAAATAATGGCGATTCAAAGCATCCTTGTTGCTGATGACGAAGAAAGCATCCGCTGGGTATTATCCAAGGCGTTAAAAAAACAAGGATTCAGTGTTGATCTTGCCGAGGATGGTTATCAGGCCAGAAACTTGGCTCAACACAACCACTATGATCTTGCAGTTCTCGACATCAAAATGCCGGGGATACAAGGACTTGACTTACTCAAGCAGTTCCGTACCGATCATCCCAACACTCTGATTGTTATCATGACCGCTGAAGCGACCATGGAAAATGCCGTCAGTGCAATGAAAAATGGTGCCTATGACTACCTGACCAAACCCTTTGACCTCACCGCACTTGATGCCATCATCCTGAAAGCGGAAAAAGCCGCGGAATTGACCGGAAAGATTGATCAACTCAAAGAAGAATTACAAGATCAGTACAGTTTCGGTCGATCAATAATCGGCAACAGTCAGCCAATGCAGGAAATTTATAAAATACTTGGCCGGATTGCTGGATCAGATGTCACTGTTCTGGTGACTGGCGAAAGCGGGACAGGCAAGGAATTGATTACCCGGGCAATCCACATTAACAGTCAACGCCTTGGTAAACAGTTCATTGCCCTGAACTGTGCAGCAATTCCTCACGAACTTTTGGAAACGGAGTTGTTCGGTCATGAGCGGGGAGCCTTCACCGGGGCAACGGAGCGTAAAATTGGAAAGTTTGAGCAAGCCGATGGTGGCACTTTATTTCTTGATGAAATAGGAGATATGCCTCTGGAATTGCAGGCCAAGCTACTACGGGTTTTACAGGAAAAAGAAATTACCCGCACCGGAGGAAACCAAACCCTCAAAGTTGATGTGCGCATTATCGCGGCGACCAATCAAGACATTATCTCTCTGGTTAAAGAAAAACAGTTTAGAGAAGACCTCTATTATCGACTTAATGTTGTCCCAATTAAACTGCCTCCTTTGCGGGAACGCCGAGAAGATATCCCGGGATTAGTCGATTTTTTTCTCCAGAAATCGAAACGGGAACTCGGTATTGATTCAATAGAGTGTAGCCCAAAAGCAATGGATTTATTCAGAGTCCATGCCTGGCCTGGCAATATTCGGGAATTGGAAAATGCCATCAAGCGAGCTGCACTGCTCTCCCCTCATCAAGTACTGACACCCATGGATTTTCCTGACTTACTGGAGGGAAAAAAAAACCGGCAACAGGATGAATCGTTAGAATCTTTGGTTGCACACAAACTGGAAAACTCTTTAGCTCAAATGAACCTGCAAGAAATGAATAACCTCTATGACATGGTATTGCATCAGGTAGAGCGACCATTGATCAACATTGTTTTGCAGAAAACCCGCGGCAACCAGATTCGAACTGCCGATATTCTCGGAATCAACCGGAATACCTTAAGAAAAAAAATCAAAATGTTGGATATTGAGGTAAAGCGGGGTGGCTCATAGAGGTAGAGAGCTGGACAGGATACAGTGCCTCACCCTTTGATATCCCTAATAGCCGTCATCCCTCTTGGCCTGATTCTCAAAACGGGTAAATTCACCGCGGAAAGTCAAATGAACCGTCCCGATTGGGCCGTTCCGTTGCTTACCAATAATGATTTCGGCATCCTTATCGTGCCCCTTTTCACAGGTTCTTTCGCGGCTCTTACAATCTTCGCAATAAACCGCTTCGCGATAGACAAACATAATCACGTCGGCATCCTGCTCAATCGCACCTGATTCACGTAAATCGGCCATCATCGGTCGTTTATCGGTACGACTTTCAAGAGAACGGTTTAACTGCGACAGAGCAACTACCGGCAATGCAAGTTCTTTGGCCAGTGCCTTGAGAGAGCGGGAGATTTCTGAAATTTCCTGCTGCCGACTCTCGGGATTGCTCCCCCGCATCAATTGCAAATAGTCGACAATGATCAGTCCCAAACCGTGCTCAGCTTTTAAACGCCGAGCTTTGGAGCGCAATTCAAGAACCGAGATAGCCGGAGTATCGTCAATAAAAATTTGCGTTTCATTCAACTGCCCCGCTGCCATGGTCAGTTTTGGCCAGTCCGACTCGCCAAGGTGTCCGGTGCGTAGCCGTCCTGCATCAACCTTGGCCAATGAACAAAGCATCCGCTGAACCAGTTGTTCTTTACTCATCTCCAGAGAGAAAATTACCGCAGGAACCGCTTTATCTGCGTGGGTGGTTGCATATTCAACCAGATTCAGAGCAAAGGCGGTCTTCCCCATAGAAGGACGTCCGGCAACAATAATTAAATCACTTGGTTGCAAACCAGCGGTCATCTTATCCAGATCGTGATAACCAGTCGGCACCCCGGTCACCAGCTCTTTGCGCTCGTAGAGCGCTTCTATCGACTTAAAGGTATCTTTAAGAATATCCCGCACCGGGAAATAGGAAGGACGAATACGGTTTTCGGAGATTTCAAAAATAGATTTTTCTGCCTGATCAAGAATCTCCTCCATATCACCACCTTCATAACCACGGGTAGCAATAGCGGTGGATGCTTCGATCAATTTTCGCGCAACCGCCTTCTCTTTAACCAACTTACAGTAGTAGTTAATATTGGCCGCCGTCGGAACATAGTCGACCAAAGTTGCCAGATAGGTACTTCCACCCACGGCTTCTAGCTCACCACGATCCTTAAGGACGGCTGTCAGTGTGACCAGATCAGCCGGTTCACTTTTATCACCCAGGATAATCAGAGCATTAAAAATTTTCCGATGACTCTCACGATAAAAATCCTCTGTCATCAGATACTCTAAAGCCCGGTTGAGGGCTTCATTTTCCAACAGCACTCCACCCAGTACTGACATTTCAGCTTCGAGATTCTGTGGTGGTAAACGATGGGTCTGGTTCTCTTCCATAACAACTCCCAAAAATCAAATTAGCTTTGGAGAATATCAGAGTCGGACAAAAGAAAAAAGCGGAAGGTTCAAAACCATCCGCTTTTAAAAATTAACAAATTGATAATACAATTATCAGAGGTGGATCAACCGTTCTTGTGGCAACTCAAACTTGCGATAAAAACAGGTTGCACGGGTTTTTCCCGTTTCAGGATCTTTGGTATGGCAGGCACCGCCACCCTGTGGCTCGACCCGATAGATTAATGCATCCTGATCACAATCGGTCAGTATTTCGACAATTTTCAGAAAATCACCGGAAGTTTCCCCTTTGGTCCATAGTTCGTCACGCGAAGTTGACCAAAAGGTTGCCATCCCCTTCTCCAAAGTGGTTTTTAACGCTTCAGGATTCACATAAGCGACCATCAGAATCCGCCCATCAGCAACATCTTGCACTACTGCTGGAATCAACCCGCCACGCTTTGCAAAATCAATCAGCAGTTCCGTTCCCTCTTCTAACATTTTTTTATCCATCATTATCTCCAGCAAACAAATAGTAAGTATTCCCCTGTCAACAAGGGGCTAGCAATCGAAAAAATACAATCAGCGCCCTCTCCCTGAGGGAGAGGGTTGGGGTGAGGGGGGAATTTTCCAACAAACAAAAGCCCCCCTCATCCGCCCTTTGGGCACCTTCTCCCTCAGGGAGAAGGATACGACTCTCCAACTCGGTGCCTCTGCATTTGTAATATGGTCAAAAATGCTTTGCCTTAACCATATCCTGCGTAAACACCTTCGGTGCCGGGATCGGAACGATGCCGTCAACACCAAGGCGTAACAGCTTAGGTGCCAAGATATTCAGTTCCGACTCACGAATTACCACAGTAACGCTGCACCAAGCTTTATCAACCACCGGGCTGACCGTCGGGGAAACCACCGATGGCAACAGATTCTCAACCTTAGGAAGAACATCGGTCGGGACATCCATAAACACCATAAACACCGGCTCACGTTCTGCCTGTAAAACAGCGTCAATACACATCCGGATATCTTCCATCTTCTCCAGCTTGGCCGGATCTTTCAGCGCATCACGATTGGCGATCAGCTGCGGATTGGAGGTAAACAGCTCGGCGACAATATTGTTGCCGTTAGCTTTCAGTGTTGCCCCGGTTTCGGTAATATCGGTAAATGCATCACACTCGCCCATATTAACTTTAGCTTCGGTTTTGCCTTCACTATGGAGAATCTCGATATCTTCGATCCCGTACAGCTCGGCCATCCGCCGCCGGGTCAGATTGGGCAGCTCGGTAGCAATCACTTTCCCCCGGCAATCTTCCGGTTTTTCAATACCAAGTTCAGGGCGACTCGCCAGAACCAGTCGCGACGGCTGGTTGGTATTTTTGGAGAAAATAAAATCGCCCAGCACTTCAACTTCATTCTCGCGACCCGCTTCGAAGATATAATCCTTGCCGGTGATCCCGCAATCGACGATCCCGTCGCTGACCTTTTGTGCCATCTCCTTGCGATCCAGAACCCGGAAAATCACATCCTTGTCGTATGGACCCATCATCTCGTACTGACGCCCTTTTTTCAGCGGACGACCCGATTTAGCCAGCAGTCGCAAAACCTGTTCGTTCAGGCTCCCCGACGGAATCCCAAAATAGAGAACACCCTCTTTCTTACCGTAAGCCATAGTCTTTATCCCTCTTTAAAAATGAATATCTATAATTGAATCGCAGCATTCTGCCAATAAGTGGCTAAAATATCAATGCAAGTTTTGTTTTAGTGAGAAAAACAAAGATAGAATTATCATTGAAAGGTTCGGAGATTTTGTGGACATGTACTCGTTACGTGTCCCCAGAAAACTGATCATGTAGCAGCGAAGGCTGCTATCAAAGGTGGATGCTTATGGGATGTGTTACTCCTTAGTTCCATCTAAGACCTTTCTCACCGTTTGAACAAGCTGAGACAGACTGAGTGGTTTCAAGCAAAATTCATGAATACCAAGTTGCTCAGCTTCTGTTTCAGACACTTTGGCACTATAGCCGGTACAGAGAATCGCTAATAGATCAGGTTTTATCTTCTGCATCTCAGCTATTAATTCTGTCCCCGAAAGTTCCGGCATCGTTTGATCGGTTATCACTAAATCAAACTGTTCTGGGTTAGACTGAAAGAGGCTCAATGCCCTGACACTACTGGTTTCTGCCGTGACAACAAACCCCTGAAGGGCCAACATCTGTTCTGTAGCATGAACAAGTTGCTCTTCATCATCGACAAAAAGAATCCGTTCATTCCCTCGGGGACTTTTCTCAGCGGGAGTTTTTTTCGACTCGATTTCTATATTATCACTGATGGGCAAATAAATCTGGAATGTGCTCCCTTGCCCCACAACGCTATCTACCGTGATCGATCCAGCATGATTCTTAATGATTCCATGAACTATTGACAGTCCCATGCCGCTCCCTTCATTCGCAGGTTTCGTAGTAAAAAAAGGGTCAAAGATCCTATCTAACAACTCGTTGCTCATCCCCGTACCATTATCTTTGACCGTGAGATTCAAATAGTTCCCCGGCGAAATGTCGTCATAAGTTTGGAGCTCTTTTGCTTTCACATTGACCTGTTTCAATGAAACTTCCAGCAAGCCCTGCCCATCCATTGAATAAACTGCATTGTTGCAAAGATTGATCAAGACTTGCTGTATTTGGCCTGGGGATGCGAAAATGGTGTGATTTTCACACTCACTATCGACCATTTTCAAGATATCAACGGTGGATGGAATTGAAGACCTTAACAGCTTGAGTGATTCATTAACAATTTGGGCAACGTTTGCCACTTCAAAATTTCCCTCCGGTAGACTGAAAGAAAGAATTTGTTTAACTGTTTCACTGGCACGAGATATAGCTTGCTTTATGTGTTGAAATAATTTCTGGGTTGAAGTATCTGCTGTCAGTGTGAGCTCGATGAGCTCAACATTACTCAGAATAATTGCAAGAATATTATTGAAATCATGGGCAATACCTCCAGCCATAACACCAAGGGCTTCTGATTTTTGTTTTTGGTGCAATTGCGTTTCGAGTTGACGCCTTTCATTTTCAGCGTTAGTGAGAGGGAGAAGGTCGACATCAACACAAAACATTTCTTTGCCTGAAGGGCTTTCAAGCATGAGATGAGAAGAATAAACCGGAACAATAGAACCATCTTTACCAATAAGATCTAGTTTTCCCGGTGGAATTTGTTCTCCAAAATCGACCCATCTACGGTGGAGATCTATGACGTCTCGGCGCATTTTTTCTGGGATAATAAGATCTTCAAGCTTTTCCCCCAAAGCTTCCTTTTCTGAGTACCCATAGAGTTTCTCACTCGCCAGGTTCCAGAAAGTGACTTTTCTCTTTTCATCATAACCCTGAATAGCAATCTCAGAGATATTTTCGATAATCTCCCTGAATCTTTTTTCGCTGGCGAGCAATTGTTCCGCTGTTTTTTTTCGTTGACTAATGTCGCACATAGTAGTGAGACGAACATGCCCACCTGGGTACTTCAACATCCTCCCTTGAATTTCAGCTGGGAAGGTCGAACCATCTTTACGCAATCCAGTTGTCTCATACGAAACCGCATTTTCTAGCAACATCTTGTTTTTGACCATTTCATGGTCGGCAGGAACAATCCAATCCGTTCCTGGTCGACCAATAGCCTCCTCCCGTGTGTAACCAAACATATTCTGTGCAGTTTGATTCTGGTTCAGGCAAATACCTCTATCTGAAAGAAAGATCGCCTCAAACGAAGTATCAGAGAGGACTTTCAGGGCATCCTCAATGTTTTGTAGGTCAATTTTGACTTGATTTTGTTCCGTTTTTTTTGAATCAAGTTGCATTTGCATCTCAACCAGACGATTCACAAATGCAATTCGGATTTGAAATTCTTCAGGGGTGAATGGTTTAACTAAATAGTCATCAGTTCCAATCTGGAGTCCGGTCAGCATTTCTGCTTTTTGGTCGTCAGTCGTCAGGACGATGATATGCCGTGGGTAGGGGGAATTCAGGGTATGTATTTGGCTGATAATCGAATCATTCTGCTTCACTATTGACCAGTCGATGATGGCCAACTGAGGTGGGTTAACTTTTTGTAGTTGATCCAGAATCTCAACTTTATTGCTGGCTTCTACCACTTTGTGACCAGATTTTTGAAGTAGTTTCAAAAGGCTATGGTTCAATAGGCCGTCGGTTTCGACGAGTAGGATTTTCATGAAATATTCCCCTGTTTAATACATAATAATCCCCTCCCAAAAATATCTGAACGCCCTGCTTATAAAGGCTTCTCTTTTAAAATATAACCAACTCCGCGGATGGTATGAATCAATTTATTACCAACGTGATGATCAAGTTTTTTGCGCAGGAAGTTAATATAGACATCGACAATATTGCTGAATGGATCAAAAGTGTAGTCCCATGCATTTTCTGCAATCATGGTTCTTGTCAGGACTTTATTTGGATTGCGCATAAAGTACTCCAACAACCTATATTCTTGAGGTGTAAGTACAATTTCCTGTTTGCCCCGCCAGAACTTGTGACTAACCCGATTAAGCCGCAAATCGGCAAAGCATAATTCAATGTCACCCGTTTGGGAACTGCGGCGGATCAAAGCCCGAGTGCGGGCAAGCAGCTCAATAAATGCAAAAGGTTTTGTCAGATACCCATCGCTACCCGCATTAAGACCCGTCACAATATCTTCAACTGTATCATTTGCAGTCATACAAAGGATCGGTGTCACCACACCCTTGTTGCGCAGCTCCTCAATCACAGTTAATCCGTTTCTTTTCGGTAAGCTCATGTCCATAAGAATCAAGTCATAGTCTGTATGGATTGCCTGACTAAGCCCCTCATCACCATCAAAGGCGATATCAACCTGAAATCCTTCTTCACTGAAACCCTTTTTAATAAAATAAGCAACTTTCTTTTCATCTTCCACCATAAGTATTTTCACTGGAATTTACTCCATTCAATTGTTTAGTGTTGGTTACATTTAAATCAAGAGTGAACGATTATCATTATGTTCATTTTCCCAAGGAGTCCCTGAGATTCGCAGCTAATTCTTTCATCAAAAATGGTTTCTGCAGAAAATTAATATTCTCATCCAGCGTCCCCTGCTCTGCAATAATATTTGCCGTATGGCCAGATATAAACAGAACTTTGAGATCGTCATTGAGATTTCGCAAGTGATCGGCCAGATCTTTGCCGTTCATTCCCGGCATAATGATATCGGTGAGCAATAAATCAATTTCATTGATATGCTTCTCAGCGAGACGGATGGCTTCCTTGGGTGAATTTGCAACAAGCACCTCGTACCCTAATTCTTGAAGCATAATCTCTCCCATTTTCAGCAGGGCACTTTCGTCTTCAACAAATAGAATTGTTTCGCCATGACCCTTTTGTATGCCCAAATCACTTTTAGCAGATTTTACTACGATAGGTTCCTGATGGTTTGGCAGATAGATTATGAAAGTGGTTCCCATATCAGGTTCACTGTACACATCGATAAAGCCTTGATTTTGTTTAATAGCACCATAGACTGTAGCCAATCCTAGACCGGTTCCCTGACCCAAGCATTTGGTGGTATAAAATGGCTCAAAAACCTTTGAAAGAGTCTCACTATCCATCCCTTTTCCATCATCACTCACCATCAGCATTATGTAGATTCCTGGGATAAAACCAGCATGACGATCACAGTAGGCTTGATCAAGGGAGACTTTCCCTGATTTAAGAGAAATCGTACCCGTATTGGTGATAGCATCACGAGCGTTAATAGTCAGGTTTGTCAAAATCTGGTCGAGTTGACTGGGGTCAATCTTGATTGGGCAAGAGCCTTCTCCCGGAGTCCAGGTCAGATTGATATTTTCGCCTGCAAGTCGACGTAATATTGGCAGGATATCTACTACTGCGGGATTAAGATCAAATACACTCGGGGCAATAGGCTGCTTGCGAGCATATGCGAGGAGTTGTTGGGTGAGGTTTGCTGATCGTTGTGCCGCCTGCTGAATTTCCTGGAGCACAGCATAAGAAGGATCTTTCGGATCCATTTTTTTCAGCCCCAGTTCGGCTCGACCCAGAATGATACTCAACATGTTGTTGAAATCATGTGCGACGCCACCAGCTAATTGCCCGATAGCCTCCATTTTTTGTGCTTGCCGGTATTGTTTCTCACGTCTTACCTCTTCGGTTATATCCAGTGTTGTGGCCACATAGTGGAGTATTTTTCCGGCATCGTCATAGAATGGAGAGATGTCCGCTTCTTCGGTGTAGAAGGCCCCATCTTTACGTTTGTTGACCAAACGTCCCTTCCAATTTTTACCGCTGGAAAGGGTTTTCCACATATGCTGGTAAAAAGAGTCGTCCTGTTCACCACTTTTGAGAATCCGTGGATTCTGTCCTATGACCTCTTCTCGCATGTAGCCTGATATTGTTTCAAAAGCCGGGTTGACATAGGTGATATTCCCTTTTTGATCAGCGAGCATAATGGCCTCTGGCATCTGCTCTATCGCTGCTAGGAGCAGTTTTTGCTTCGCTTCGGCTTTTCTTCGTTTACTGATGTCAGTTGCAAATCCGGTGATAATGAAGTCATCATTATTTTTGTGTTCGGTTATTTTTGCCGTAAGTCCTAACCAGATCGTTGTCCCCTTGATAGTCCGTGCTTCAAACTCAAAGTCAGTCACAAGAGAGTTCTCTTTTAATAACTTCAGGTATTCATCCCGCTTATAAGGGTGGAAATAGAGTTGCTCTCCAAGGTCAGTATAAAACTCCAGGACCTCCTTTTGTGAAGCTGCACCAAGCATTCGAACCACTGCCGGGTTAACTGATAAAAATTGCCCTTTTGTGTTGGTTGTGAATATCCCCACCGGAGCATTTTCTAAAAGTTGTAGATGCTGACATTTATCCGCTTTTAGTTTTTCAGCAGCTTCGTACTGCTGGAGGGATTTTTCCAAATTATGGTATTTATCCTGAAGTTGCTCTAACTCCAGAATCAAATTGTCACGCGACTGTTCTTCATAAATCATGGAGGGCTCCAAAACCAAATAACTGAAAAAACATCTTAGAAACGAATAACTTCAATTGGTTATCGTCGTAGCGACCCATAAATAGCCACCATACCCCTCACAGTTTTACGGTCTATCAATCAGGTACTAAGCATCTGACGTTCAGGATCTTGAGGTCAAAAGCTCTCTGAGGCTTATGTCCTTGTTTGTCACGCCAATCTTTTTCCTAATATGACTTCGGTGTTTGTCGATTGTCTGAGAAATCACTAAAAAGCTCTTTGAGTTCATCAATATCAATGAGGTTGCTGAAGTTAACCTGTTCACCATCCATTTCAGTGTCCTGTTTTTGTAAACAAATAACGATTCAAAATTAATCTGTTTATCTCTAATGTCACCCAGATAAATATAGGTAACAACTCAATCAAAAGGGAGAACTTCCGGTCGGGCAATGATGTAACCTTGGACATAATCAATCCCTATTGCTTTCAATACCTCAAGAGTTGCCTGATCCTCTGCGTGCTCAGCAATTGTCGCAACTTGCATCACCCGAGCAATCTTGTGAATGGATTCAACAATCTCGCGAGACAGGGGATTTCTGGTCATATCATGAACAAAACTTCCATCAATTTTTATAAAATTGATGGGCAAGTGCTTGAGATAAGCAAACGAAGCCATTCCGCTACCAAAGTCGTCCAGGGCAAAACGGCACCCGATTTTTTTTATTTGCTTAACAAAATAAATAGCTTTATGCATTTGTTCTATAGCAGCTGTTTCGGTGATTTCAAAACAGACTTTGGCGGGGGCAAAGGAATGTTTTTTAAATTCAGTTTGAATGAATTCCAGAAAAGAGTCGTCGGTGATACTATCCCCCGATAAATTGATTGACACGAAATCAAGCGAGTTTTGCTCTTCCATGTGGCTTTCCAGCCAGGTAAAGGCCTTGCGCACCACCCAACGGTCAATCAATGGCATCAGGTTATAGTGTTCGGCAGCTGGTAAAAAACTGCCGGGTGGAAGAGTTGCACCTGATTTTTCCTGCATCGACAGCAGAACCTCAAATCGCTTAAGAGGTCTCTTCCTTTGCGCCAACCGTTCAATCAACTGATAACGGAGAAAGAACCTGTCTTCCTCTAAAGCTCCGTTAATGCGGGCTACCCAGGTCATCTCTTCATTCATGATTCGAAATTCATTATTTTCAGAGTTGTAAATATGGTAGCGATTACGACCTGAGTTCTTGGCCATGTAGCAGGCCTGATCCGCTAGTTTTAAAATCTGTATAACGTCCATTGTTTTTGTGTCCAGCAGGCAAATTCCGATACTGAGACCCACTTTAAATATCTGATCCTCCCACTGGAAACTGAATTGCTCTACGTGTTTTTGTAAATTCTGAATAACACCGTGAATATCTTCAAAGCGACAGTCATGCAACAAAAGACCAAACTCATCCCCACCTAAACGTCCTAAGATATCGCCTTTGCGAATATTTTCAACCAGACAGGCACTCAATTCCTGCAGCATTGCATCACCAGCGACATGCCCAGCAGTGTCGTTAATGATCTTGAACTGATCGAGATCGATATAGCAGAGAGCATGTTGCCGATTTTCTTCAGCCACGCTTTTAATCGCCAGCTTCAGACTCTGTTCAAAAGAGTATCGATTTTGTAAACCTGTTAGCTTATCAAAATTAGCCATGTGATGAATACGTTTTTGTAACTTCCGTTCTTCAGTCGCATCACGGAACATCACAACGGTATTGGAACGCTCTCCATCAACAACTGGATAAGCAATGGTATCGGCAATAAAAACACTTCCATCCTTACGACACTTAAGATCCTCACGAAGATGAACACCTTTAGAGTTTTTTGCGACATTATGAATAGGGCAATCATCAATTGGAAATGAGGGGCCTTTTCCCGGGCAACAATGCGTCAGGGTGTGCATATTCTGTCCAAGCAGTTCATCTTCTTCATAACCCAGCATTTCCAGAGCGGCACGATTAATAAATAAACATTTCCCGTGCGGGTCTACTTCGTAAATACCTTCTCCCGTCGATTGCAATATCTGTTCATAACGTCTGCTCTGTTCTTCAAATTTCAAGCTATGAGTACGGATTTCATTCAGGTAAAGCTGCGATTGACGGTACCATAACGCACACCCCCCCCCACCTATCACGCCGACCCCAGCAGGAATCAAATATCCTATTATGTTTGTTAATGAACCACCCCATAACCACTGATTATAAATAAAA
>JAOZOH010000091.1 GCA_029933365.1 Desulfuromusa sp.
GTCTATCTAAACCATCTCAACCTGTCAATCTCTTTTTTAACTTTTTATCGCTGCCTGCAACACCAAAATTCCTCAGTGTCCTAGGCAACGGTGCGCAGTTATATACAATCCTACAACCTTACGTCAACTGTTTTTTTGAGTTTTTTGGGATTGTTTTTTTCTGTCGCTCTAAATGATTAATTTAGCATGATTATTCAGCTTGGTCAGGCTACTAAAAAACGGGCAAAGCGACGTTTTCCTACCTTTTCAGCGTCCAGGAAAACCGCGCAATGAAGCCATCGGCCTCGAGCGAAATCACACCGCTTCAATGATATAGTAATTTTTTTTACCCTTCTGTAGCAGAATATATGAGCCATTAATCAGGTCAGCCTCGGTCACCAGGTATTCCTGATCGGTCAGCTTCGCCTTATTCAGACTGAGCCCGTTTCCTTTTATCGTGCGACGCAACTCACCTTTAGACGGGAAAACCGCTGTTTCCGTGGCGAGCAGTTCTACAACCGGCACACCGGCGTCGAGCTTGGCACGGTCTATTTCATAGGTCGGCACACCCTCAAACACCGAAAAGAAAGTCTCCTTATCCAATTTTGCCAGGTTTTCGGTTGTAGCCTTACCAAAAAGAATCTGCGAAGCCTCCACAGCCCTATTGTATTCCCCTTTGTCATGAACCATGCAAGTGACCTCTTTAGCCAGGCGTTTCTGCAACGGTCGCAGGTGCGGCGCAGCTGCCTGTTCCTTGACCAGTGCTGCCACTTCCTCTTTACTTAAGAGCGTGAAGATTTTAATGTACTTCTCGGCATCGGCGTCCGAGACATTGAGCCAGAACTGGTAAAATTTGTACGGTGTCGTCAACTTTGGATCGAGCCAGACGTTGCCGCTTTCGGTTTTTCCGAACTTACCGCCGTCCGCCTTGGTGATAAGCGGGCAGGTCAGGGCAAAGGCTTCACCGCTTTCCTTGCGGCGGATAAGCTCCGTCCCTGTGGTGATATTCCCCCATTGGTCCGACCCGCCCATCTGCAACTTGCAATTCTTCTCACGGTACAGATGTAAAAAATCGGTTCCCTGAACCAACTGATACGAGAATTCGGTGAAGGACAACCCCATCTTGGCTTCTTCACCTAGACGTCTTTTGACACTGTCTTTGGCCATCATATAATTAACCGTAATATGCTTGCCGATATCACGGATAAACTCCAAAAAACTGAAATTTTTCATCCAGTCGTAATTATTGACCAACTCAGCGGCATTAGCGGCATCCGATTCAAAATCGAGAAACTTCGCCAACTGTTTTTTCAAACATGCCTCATTATGACAGAGGGTCTGCTCGTCAAGCAGATTGCGCTCCGTCGACTTCCCCGACGGATCACCGATCATGCCGGTCGCCCCGCCGACCAGCGCCAACGGTTTATGGCCGGCGATCTGGAAATGCTTAAGCATCATCACACTGACCAGGTGACCGATATGAAGGGAATCGGCAGTCGGGTCGATCCCGACGTAAGCCGATGTCATTTCTTTTTGAAGCTGTTCTTCCGTTCCGGGCATAATGTCGTGGATCATGCCACGCCAAGTCAATTCTTCGATAAAATTCATTTTCAATACTTATCTGCTAATGTGTTTGGGTTTACGCTGGCCTCATCCGTAGCCGGGCGCCTCAAGAACCTTCTTGGATACGCTCTAGCGCCTCACAGCGGCCAGTCTTTTCATTAATAGTCAACAACACCCCGCAAAGAACTGGTTCTTTTTTCGCCACCTCAAGCCGAACCGGCATTTGCGTCAGAAACCGGTCCAGCGCCGGCCCCTTCTGATTACCGATTATTGCATCCTGACTACCAGACATGCCAACATCGGTCAAATAACCGGTACCGCCAGCCAATATCCGCTCATCAGCGGTTTGCACATGAGTATGGGTTCCAATAACTGCAGAGACCTGGCCGTCCAGATAAAACCCGAGCGCCTGCTTTTCACTGGTCGCTTCAGCATGAAAATCAACCATAATAATGGGGGTCGTCAATCTCAGTTCAGCGACTAGAGCCTCTGCCGCACGAAATGGGCAATCAAGATTTTTCATAAACACCCGCCCTTCAAGGTTCAGAATGCCGACCTTGATTCCAGCAGCTGTCTCATAAATGCTACTGCCACGCCCCGGGAGCCCCGGTGGATAATTTGCCGGGCGCAACAGACGAGATTCACGATCCAATATTGGCATTATTTCTTTTTTATCCCAAATATGATTTCCGCTCGTCACAACATCTACGCCAGAATCGAACAATTCCCGTAGAACGGTTCCGGTTAAACCATATCCAGCCGCAGCATTTTCGCCATTAGCGACTACCAGGTCAACAAGATGTCTATCAACCAGTCGATCAAGGTGCTCAACCAAGGTCCGCCTTCCAGCTCGACCGACAACATCTCCGATAAATAACAATCTCACAAAACGCTCCAAATATGAAATCAGGGCTCGGCTAGAATTCTCCCTTTGAGAGAGAAACAACGCGAGCCCTGCCTATTCTATTTTCCACTAAAACCTATGTCTACTTAGCGTATTCGACAGCCCTGGTTTCACGAATAACATTGACCCGAATCTGGCCGGGATAAGTCATTTTCTGTTCAATTTTGCTGGCGATATCTTTTGCCAGCACATGTGAATAATCGTCTGTCACCTGATCGCTCGACACCATAACTCTGATTTCTCGACCAGCTTGAATAGCAAAACAGCCGGTCACTCCATCAAATGAAGTCCCTATCTGCTCAAGGTCACGTAACCGCTTGACGTAAGTTTCCAGAGTTTCTCTGCGGGCTCCGGGGCGCGCGCCGGACAGAGCATCTGCTGCCTGGGTTAATATGGCGAGAACCGTTTCTGGCTTTTCATCCTCATGGTGAGCGGCAATAGCATGAACGATTTCCGGTGACTCGCCGTATTTACGTGCCAAATCGCCACCGTTGACTGCATGTGAGCCCTCCATTTCATGGCTGACTGCCTTGCCAATATCATGGAGCAATCCGGCTCGCTTGGCCTGTTTAACATTGACCCCGAGTTCAGCGGCCATCATACCGCAGAGGAAAGCGACCTCAATTGAATGAACCAGGACATTTTGTCCGTAGGAGGTTCGATACTTGAGCATTCCGAGCAACTTGATAATTTCTGGATGAATACCATGTACTCCGACATCGAAAGTTGCCTGCTCACCCGCCTGGCGGATCTCCTCATTAACCTCTTCTTGAGCCTTTTCAACCAGCTCTTCAATCCGCGCAGGATGGATTCGACCATCAGCGATCAGCCGCTCCAGAGAAATCCGGGCAACCTCTCTTCGTATCGGATTGAATCCTGAAATCACAACGGCCTCGGGAGTATCATCAATAATCAGATCAATCCCGGTCGCAGCTTCAATGGCACGGATATTCCGCCCCTCCCGACCAATGATTCGCCCTTTCATCTCATCCGAGGGGAGAGGGACAACACTGACGGTTTTTTCTGCCACAAAATCCCCAGCGTAACGCTGAATAGCCAGGGCCATAATTTTTTGTGCCTTTTTATCGGCTACTTCATGTGCCTCTTCTTCAATCTTCTTAACCCCCATAGCGGCATCATGGCGAGCTTCACTCAACATTGAATCGATCAGTTGTTGCTTGGCTTGTTCACCACTCATTCCAGAGATATCTTCCAACTTCTTGCGTTGTGCAGCATAGATCTGGTCAATCTCGCCGCTCTTCTTTTGCAAGCGTTCACTTTGCTGGCGATGCTGAGCTTCCTGCTGACTCAGTTCGTCACCTCGCTTTTCAATATGATCCTGCTTACGATCGAGGTTCTCCTCTTTCTGCTGGAGACGATTTTCTTGAACCTGAATTTCTTTGCGCAATTGACGGGCTTCCTGCTCCCAATCGGTTTTTGCCTGCAGGACCACATCTTTTGCTTGGATAGTGGCCTCTTTACGCAGAGAATCTGCCTCCTTGCCAGCATCACTGACCAGCTTTTGCGCTTCCACTTTAGCATTATTAAGCGTTGATTCAGACAGCTTCCGCCGCAGAATCATACCGAGGAAAACACCTGCCGCCAAAGCAGCAAGAACAAATATAATTGTTAAAATATCAGTCTGCACAGTAATATCCTCTCTTTGCAGAGTTTATGATGAACCCACTATCCTAAGTATGACAGGGGATGAACTTTGTTTCCGTTGCGATATAATCTACCCTTTGGTCGTGCGCTTCAATCGGCAACAAATCACAGAGTTGCATTTCAAAGCAGAGCCCGACAGCAATAGTCCCTGCCGGCTTCCTGACGAGCTGCCGATCATAAAATCCACGGCCATAGCCAAGACGATATCCCCGCAAATCAAATGCAACACCAGGAACGACAATAAGATCAACCCTCGCAACAGTCGTTTTTTCTCCCGACTCCGGCTCAGCAACGCCGAAAGCCCCACTTACCAGACCGCTTAGCTTGCTCACTTCAATAAATTCAAGTTCCCCACCTGCGACCTTGGGGTAATAAACCCGCTTGCCTGATTCCCTGGCTGCAGCAAAAACCTGTTCCGTTGCCACTTCATTATGAATCGGGCTATAGAGAGCCAGACTATTCGCCCTGGCAAAAGGGCTAGAAGCGATCAACTGCTGTTGCGCTTGCTGACTTAAACAGGCGCATGACAGCAAACCAAGCTGTTTACGCCAAGTCAGAAGCCGCTTACGGACAGTTTTTTTTTCCATATCGCAATATTATTCAGAAGACAACCACAGGAACTCAGAGCAAAAGAGAAGGAAGGGGGACACAAAAGAAGGGGCAAATAGACTATGAGTGCAAATCCAAATATCTGGTATGACGAGAATAAAACCATTTATGCCTGAAAATTTGCAGATACTTTCTGCGCCTATCGGCCAGAATTATCTATACTACAAAAATCTCAGAAGGACTGCAACGCCCCACCAGAAGCGGGGTTTAAACACCTGTAACAGGCGTACATAGTCTATACTTAAATATATTTGTGCCGTTCCGATCTATCTAAAAGCCCTGACCACAGGGTCACTATAACCATTAATCCGGCTTATACAGGGCAATAATACATTTAAATTATCAACTTTAGCAACCAGAATTATCGACCACAGCACGTTCTAAATGCTCAACAAGCAGTTGCAGGCGACTATTTTGAGATTCTACATCCTGCTCTTTTTGATCCATCAATTGTAAATACTGGCCCGCAAGGTTGAGTAAGGTCAAAACTGTCAGATCTCTCGTATCAACAGACGTGCCCGCACCCATCTCTGCCAATTTTTCTTCAACAAATCTGACGACCCGCTGAACTTGATCCTCAGATTCTTGACTACGGAAACTGTACTCACGGCCCAAGATGCTGATTTGAATGTTGGAATTCAAGGTTCCTCCAGTTGGACGCTATCAAGCCGCTTGAGTATCCGATCTATCTCTTCAAGAAGGTAGTTCCGTTCTTCTTGCCACCTCATCTTTTCCGTCTGCAGGGTATCATTTTTCGCCTTGAGGTGACTGTTTTGCTCAAGTAATGTGTCGATTGCACTCTCTAACCGATCTACTATTTCCATTTTTAAATATCCCCGTCCAAGATTTCAACTCATTGTTCCAGCTCATCCTACTCATGATCAAACAACACCGAAACAAACATTTCGGCATCAAAGGGTCGTAAATCATCGATCTTCTCTCCAATGCCGACAAACCTTACCGGCACCTGCAACTCTGCGGCAATCGCAACAATGATCCCCCCTTTGGCGGTTCCGTCAAGTTTTGTCAGTGCAATTCCATCCAACGGCACAGCCTCATTGAATAGTTTGGCCTGGTTTAAGGCATTTTGCCCGGTGGTTGCATCAAGAACCAGAAGGACTTCGTGAGGAGCTCCGGGAATTTCCCGATCCAAAACCCGGCGAATCTTCTTCAACTCTTCCATCAAGTTGACTTTAGTATGCAACCGGCCAGCAGTATCCAATAACAGGATGTCAGCTTTGCGGGCAACGGCTGCCTTAGCTGCATCAAAAGCTACCGCACTGGGGTCGGCTCCCTCAGAGTGACTGACAACTTCAACTTCAGCCCTTTCACCCCAAATTTGCAATTGTTCCGCTGCAGCTGCACGAAAAGTGTCACCTGCCCCAAGAATAACCTTTTTGCCATCCAAAGCAAATTGATTTGCTAACTTGCCAATTGTCGTCGTTTTACCAACGCCATTGACACCGATAACCATGATAACAAAGGGGGCCGCACTGGTCACATCCAGCGGCTTACTCTCAAACTTCAATATTTTCTTCAGTTCATCCATCAGCAACTGACGCACCTGCTCAGGAGAAGCCAACTCACCCCTTTCCCGACTCGATTCCAAAGCCCCAATCAACTGTTGCGTTGTTTTCATGCCCAAATCGGCGGTGATCAAAATTTCTTCAAGCTCTTCAACCAAATCTTCATCAATAGCGGTTCGACCGTGCAATAGGCTGTCAACCCGCCCCACCAACGAAGATTGAGTTTTGGACAGCCCACGTTTGAGTCGTTCAAATAGACCTAAGCTTTCTTCAGGTTCAGATTCTGCTTCAGATTCTGGTTCAGTTTCAAGTTCAAGTTCAGGTTTTTCCTCAACTTCTGACTCCAGTCCTGGAGCAGAAGTTTCCACAGGGGCAGGAAAGCTAGCGTCTTGTTCTGCAACTGGTTCAATTTCTTTAGCCGTTTTTTTTGACCTTCTGAATGATTTTAGAAGGAACAGGATAAACAGCAGAACAACAACCGTGGCTCCTAAATATAAAACACCAAAAGCCGCTAGCTGTCGGTATTCTTCCGGAACTCCAGCAGAAGTCAGCAATTGCGATAAGCTGGCAACAACGGTATTGAGCCACGCCATCACATCGACCCAACGTAACGATTTAAACCATTCCATATACTTTCAAATCCTTAATAATTCAGAATAAATCACTTGTTTCAACAATTATTCAAATTCACCACGTAATTCTTCAATACAACAGCGCATTTTATATGTTGCGCGGGCGGTAATTGACTCTACCCCCAACTGTAAGATCAGCAGATAGTCTTCGGTTAAGGGAGCAACCAAGGTCTTATTCTGATCAGTACGGATCACAACGGTCTCAAGAGCACCACTATCAGCCCTGGATAATGCGTCCCGCAGCAAACTGAGAATAATTCCACTGTGAGCACCGAGAATCTTGATGTCATACTCATTGATTCTCGCAACCTGATCAACGGATTCCCCTTCCCAGTCAATAATTATTGCTCCCAGAGCACCAGGAATATCCTCTAATAACCGGTTCAATAATGATTTAAATGGCATGACAGTCCTCGTCGGTCAAAAACCTTTGGCGACAGATAATAATCTATGCAGACAGAGCAGCATCAACGGCCCTGGAAGGGACATCATTGATGCGCACGGAAACCAACTTTGATATTCCTGGTTCCTGCATCGTAACTCCATACATAACATCTACAATACTCATAGTTCTCTTGCTATGGGTAATAATAATAAATTGTGACTGTTCTGTCATCTCCCTGACGATATCGGCAAAACGGTCAATATTAGCATCGTCCAGGGGAGCATCGACTTCATCAAGAACACAGAACGGGGTCGGCTTGATCAAAAAAAGTGCAAAAATTAACGCCACAGCCGTCAACGCCTTCTCTCCCCCGGAAAGTAAATTGACGCTCTGCAAACGTTTTCCTGGCGGCTGGGCGATAATATCAATACCAGTTTCAAGCAGATCGTTCTCGTCAGTCAACCGCAATTCAGCTTTTCCACCATTAAACATGCGGGGAAAAACCTGCTGGAATTTTATATTCACCTGTTCAAAGGTTTCTTTAAAACGTCTTCTCGTTGTCCGGTTGATCTGCGTGATCGCTTTTTGTAAATCGTCCAATGATTGATTCAGATCGTCGCGCTGCTGTGATAAGAAATCATAACGTTCCTCTTGTTCACGATACTCATCAATCGCCATCAAATTAACTTCACCAAGCGATTCGATCCGCTGCTGTAACCGCTTTAATTGCCGCTGTTGACGATCCCGCTCATCTTCTGTCGCCTCAGGAACCTGATGTTCCAGCAAATCGACTCGATAGCGCTCTAAAACCCCTTGACGAACATGCTCAGCATCAACCTGCAGTTCATGGTGTCGCAGCTGCAGCTGCGAAACGGTCTTGCGCAGTTCCTCAGCCTCTGAGCGCACTCGGCGTAATTGTTCGCGAAACTCATCCAATTGCAAACGTTGCAGGTCAGAACGATCACGAATCGTCTCATTATTCTTCTGCTGCTCAGCCCGTCGATTTAAAAGTAAATCAAGCTCAATTTGCAATTGCTGATTTTTGTCCTGGAGCTGTTGTTGGGAATCAAGCCCAGCTTGCTTGCGCTGCTGAAGCTGGGTCATGCGTTGTTCAATCTCCCGTTGCTGCCTTTCGATCCGTGCCAGAGTTTCACCCATGGCATGTCGTTGCTGCTGCAAAGAGGCCAAATCCACACGCTGTAAAGTCAGCTCATTTCGGGAGCTATCAAGGCGACTCCGCAATGCAGTCAACTCACTTTGATGCTGTTCAGACTGGGCCTCCAATTGCTGTTGTCGCTCTCCAGTCTGACGGCTTCCTGCTGACAACTGTTCTTTTTCCAGTGTCAGAGCTTCCCGCCCTTCATCAATCTGTTCCAGATCAAAAACCAGTAGCGCAAGCCGTTTATTCAAATGGTCAGCTTCAGCCTGCAACACCTGACGATCTTTGGCAAGCTCCAGCGCCTGTAATTCCAAACGATGGCTCTCCGAGGTTGCTGCAAGTTGAGCTTCTTCCAGCAACAGAAGATTGTCCTGTATTTGGTCCAGTTCCTTTTGGTCGACAGAAAATTCATCGTCCAGCTGAATAATTTCATCTACAATTTCATCAAGTTGACGCTGCCGACGCAATAAGCCGGTCTCACTGGCACCTGTCGCACCACCAGTCAGCACCCCCTGCCAGTCAAAACATAATCCTTGCCGATCAACCAGCAGTACTCCAACCGGAAGGAGCTCCGCAAAATAATCGGCAACAGCATCTACCAGAAATACGCCAGAGAAAAGCTGACTGACCAGTTTTTCAGCCCCTTGTCCCGGAGTGACCAGATTTGCCAATGGGACTCCAGCGGGGAATATAATTTTGGGGGAATGACTCAACGGAAAAAGCAGGGTCGCCCTGGCCTGTTGTTCTTTCAGCAACAATAAGGTCGCAGCAATATCTGAAAAATTTTGCGCAGGAACAGCTTGGAGCTTCGCCCCAAGGGCCATTTCTACAGCAACTTCAAGATCGGCAGGCACCTTTAATAAATCAGCAAAGATTTGTTGTTTAGCAGATTTTTCCGTTAAAAGGATCCGAGCACCGTCACCATAGCCCTCAAAATTGCGCTGGAGAGCCTGCAATGATTCCTTGACCGAGTGTTTGTCACCCAGTTTTTGTCGCAGTTCATTTTGAATTGCTGCTTTTTCAGCCTGTAATTCTTTCTGCAGAATAAGCTGATCATTCAAATCTTCAGTCCGTTCATTCAAACTGGTTTGTTGCGAACGAACCTGCTCCAGCCGTGCAAGCAATTGTTCACGGCGGCTCTGCAATTCAGCTTGCTGTGCCTGAATGTTTTGCGAATCATCATGTGCATGCTGGCGACGTTCCGCCTCCGTTGTCAGACGTCGATCAATTTCATCCCGACGATTAGCCATACGGTTGGTCTGGGTAAACAAATCTATCAATTCACTGCGGCATTCTTCAAATTGAGTGCTCAGTTGTTTTTCTTGCGACAGGCTATCCTGCAGACTAGCTTCACGACTTTCAACTTCAGACTGCAGGGATTCCAGCTTTTCTGTGGAGGTTTTATCCTGCTGCTGCAACTGGAGATGCTCATTTTCCAGTTCGATTAATCTTTCAGTATGGCCTAGCAGTTCCTCTTCAACCTCTTTCTCCTGAGCAGAGAGATGCTCCTGTTGCCGAGCCACCAATATTCGCTCATTTTCTACCCGCTGAATTTCAGAACCTAAGTGGTAGACCTTTTCCTGGGCTTGGCCATACTCAGTCTCTACAATAGATAATTGTAGTTGCTGTTCTTCAAGCTGCAGATCTTCCTCTTCCAATCTCACATCAAGTCGAGAAAGAATCGTCGTTTGTTCCTGTTTCTGTTGAGAGATCAAGCCTATCTCAGCATTTAACTTTTGAAAACGATTCCCCGTCAGGCTGAGTTCTACTTGCTTGACCTCACCCCGATAATTGCGAAATTTTTCAGCTCTTTGAGCTTGACGTTTAAGGCTACCCATCTGCCGACGAACTTCAGTGATAATATCGCCAAGACGTACCAAATTTTGTTTGGTTGCCTCCATTTTTCGTAAGGCAGTTTTCTTGCGTGATTTGAATTTTGTCACCCCGGCCGCCTCTTCAATCAAAGCACGCCGTTCTTCCGGCTTGGCACTGACCAGCATCCCAACCTTGCCCTGCTCAATGATGGAATAGGCACGGGCACCAACCCCGGTATCCATAAATAGCTCAGTTATATCAAGCAAGCGGCAGGGAATTTTATTAATCAGATATTCACTTTCTCCACTCCGGTAGAGACGCCGAGTCACCATAATTTCAGCAAAATCCTTGTAGGCCGCAGGGCAAAGACCAGCCCGGTTATCAAAAATAATTGATACCTGGGCCAACCCGTGAGGTTTGCGGGTTTCACTGCCACCAAAGATCACGTCCTCCATCATCCGGCCGCGCAGATGACGAGCATTCTGTTCACCCATCGCCCAACGAATGGCATCAACAATATTGCTTTTACCGCAGCCATTCGGGCCGACAACACCGGTAATCCCCTGTTCAAAATCGAGGGATACTTTGTCGACAAAGGATTTGAAACCAATAATATCGAGACGTTTAATCTTCATACCAACTTAAAGAAGTTTCCTTAAAATGTTGAATCATCCAGAAAAACAGAAAGACCGTTCACTTTACATAAATCGTGATCAATTTTCACGGGGCGTTATGTTATCAGGGGGGTGAAATCATGTAAAGAATAGAAGTCCAAAGTAACAGGGTGAATTCGTCCTTACCTGCAAATCCAGCTACGCTGCCTATCTAATCTTT
>JAOZOH010000250.1 GCA_029933365.1 Desulfuromusa sp.
CCTCGGTAGACATCTCCCATCGTGTATTCTGGCGGGGCCACTCCTTTGAAGTAGAAAAGGGAGTAACCGAAAGGTGGTGTCAGGAAAGATGTTTGAAGATTGATACAGATCATCATCGCAAACCAAAGTGGATTAAAGTCCAGGTCCATAGCAATTGGGGTGAAAATTGGGACCACAACCAATAGAATAGCAGCCCAATCGATAAACATCCCCATGAAGAAAACCACTGCCATCATAATTGCAAAAACGACATAGCGGCTAACGTCCATTCCTAGCAGAACATCTGCAACGACATCACCTCCGCCCATACTTAAGAAAACGACCGAAAAGAATTTACCGCCAAGGAAAAGGGCCATGATCATTGCGGTTGTACGAGCGGTTGAGACACTGGCCTGGGTAATGACGTTCCAGTCTAGTTTTCGAGTGGCAAGAGCTAAAAGCAGGGCACCGATGCAGCCGAGTGCTGCGGCTTCAGTCGGTGTGGCAATTCCTGCCAGAATTGTCCCCATGACTGCGAGGATCAAACCAAACGGCGGGACGAAACTTTTTAAGGTCATGACAACTTTTTGCGACAACGTTGCAGTACGATCTGCCACGGGAATTGGTGGACCAACTTTAGGATTCAGATAACAGCGGATTCCGACATAAAGTAAATACATCCCCGACAGCAATAAACCCGGCATGATGGCTGCGGCAAACAGGTTGCCGACCGAGGTCTCTTTTTGCCCGGTTAAGCCGCCATAAACAACCAGCATGATCGATGGTGGTATGAGAATTCCCAAGGTCCCCGATGAGCAGATAATTCCTGCTGAGAGAGATTTATCGTAGCCACGGCGCAATAAGGCTGGTCCAGCCATAAGTCCCATAGCTACAACTGAGGCACCGACGATACCAGTTGTTGCAGCAAAAACAGTGGAGACAACAATGACTGCCATCCCTAAACCGCCACGTAATCCTCCCAGAACAATATACATGGCATCAAACAGTCCCTCCGAAACCTTGGATCGATCCAGGATTTGGGCCATAAAAATAAATAGAGGAACGGCAACAAGGGTATAATTAAGAAAGATCCCCCAAGCATTGTTGGCAAACAAACCAATCAGTCCCGGAAAGTTGAAACCATTGTCAATTAATCCAAAAATGGTGGCAACAGCTGTCAGAGTTACTGCTAATGGATGACCCATGGCAATCGAGGCCATCAGGGTGACAAACATGAGTATGGTTAAGATTTCTACGCTCATTCTTTTTTCTCCAGGCTTAAACCGATTTTAGTGTGTCTCTTTTAAGGTGCGAATGTCGTGGATAAGTTTGGCGACCCCTTGAAGAAAAAACAGGATGAAGCCGAGTGCCATAAGGGTCTTAAACGGATAAATTGGGGGTGCCCAGGAGCTTGAAGCATGTTCCCATTGTTGCCAGGATGTGGCGGCCATGGCACATAGGTAGTAGGTCAGGAGTCCGATTGAGGGAATAAACAGCGCAGCGTTGGTTATAATCCGCAGAATAATCCGAGGTCTTGGTGATAACCGTGCCTCAAAGACATCAATCGCAACATGGGTGTTATGTTTGAGGGCATAAGCCAAGGCGAAACTAAAATGAATCCCGTACAGGAAGACTGTTAATTCAAAAGCCCAGGTTGTTGGGGAGTTGAATCCGTAACGCATAATAACTTCCCAGACAACGACGCCGATGAGTGGCAGGACTAGGTATGCGGCATAAAATCCAACTTTCTCGTTGAGGACATCAATTGTTTCAGCAAGTTTGAACATAAGGACCTCTTAGTGGTGAAATATGCTAAATCTTTGAGATTTATATTTGCTGTGTGAGGGGGGATGCCCCCTCACACATATTAAGTGCTTATGTTATTGCTTGTGTTTGCCTTTGACAAATTCTTCATAAGGCCATGGAGCAATGCCACCGCGTTCTTCACGCCAGTCGGCAAAATCGGCTTTGAATTTATCCTGAGAATCCATGACTTTTTTCACGTCAGGGTATTTGGCTTTCAGTCCTTCAATGTAGTCGTGTGACGCTTTGGCAAATTCGTTAATTGTTGCTTCGTCCATCCGGACAAATTCAACTTTCTTTTTGAAAAGCTTGACTGCTTCAGCGTTAAGATTTTCTTGCCATGCTGTAGACCAGAGCTGAGTCTCTTTGGCCGCAATATCAATGATCCATTTCAGGTCAGCAGGTAATTTGTTATAAGAATCTTTATTGATAAAGAATGCGCTCTGGCAGGATGGTTGGTGAACACCTGGTTGGATAACGTACTTGGTGATGTCATCAAAGCCCATCGGGTAATCGATAGCGGGGGTGCTGAATTCTGCAGCATCAATAACTCCACGCTCTAGAGCAAGATACACCTCACCACCGGGGAGAGGTGTAACGCTGGCGCCAAGGTTGGTCATGATATCCATATACCAGCCTGGAGTTCTTATGCGCATCCCTTTGAAGTCTTCCATTTTAGATGCTTTTTTGTTGGAGAACAGGCCCAGTTCCTGGCCAACATTACCACCGGGAAGAGCAAACAGATTATAGCGGCCATACAGCTCCTGCATCATTTCCAGACCACCGCGCTCATAGAGCCAAATATTGTAACCTTCGGCATCGAGACCGAATGGTACGGAGGCAAAAGCAACAAAAGCTTCGTTTTTTCCTTTCCAGTAGCCAGGCCAATCATGACCAATATCAGCTTGCCCTTTACTGACGGCATCAAAGCTTTCCATGGCACCGACTAATTCACCAGCAGAAAAAAGTTTGATATCAAGACGACCACCGGATGCAAGTTTTACTGAATCAGCAAAATGTTGAGCTACATCATAAAATAACAGACCTTTGGACCATGGCATAACCATTTTCCATCTAAACTTTT
>JAOZOH010000092.1 GCA_029933365.1 Desulfuromusa sp.
GAAAAATTCTTCGGTGTCATGCGTGAGCCCGAGTTAGAACAAATTTGCCGTGGGGATATGGGGGCCAGAGAGGTCGAGCGTTTTCTCTCCCATCTGGCGACCCGTGAAAAAGTATCTGTTTCAACTCAGAAACAGGCATTGAACGCCTTGGTTTTTCTTTATCGTGATATTCTGCAAACACCTCTTGATAATTCCATTGCTCCCATCCGCTCAAAACGCAAAGTCCACCCCCCGACGGTTCTTTCTGTTGCTGAGGTTGGCGCTGTTTTAAAACAGATGAGCGGAACTCACTTGTTGATGGCAAAGGTGATTTATGGGTCGGGGATGCGCCTGATGGAATGCATCCGGCTACGTATTCAGGATATTGACTTTGCCAATAAAACCATCTTTATTCGATCCGGTAAGGGGAATAAGGACCGGACAACATTGTTGCCGCAGTGCATCAGTGATGAGTTGCACAACCATATTGAACGGGTCAAAGAGCTACATCAGCAAGACTTAAAAGATGGGTTTGGTGAGGTGTTTTTACCGGGTGCTCTGGCAAAAAAATACAAAAATGCCGCAGCAGAAGTGTCATGGCAATATGTGTTTCCTTCTCGCACCCGTTCTATTGATCCTCGTAGCGGTCAAGAACGCCGACACCATGTTCTCGAATCGGGGCTGCAGAAGGCGGTTAAGAGAGCGGTGAAAAAAGCGGGGCTGAATAAACGGGCAACGGTTCACACCTTACGCCATTCTTTTGCAACGAATATGTTGGAAAATGGGACAAACATTCGTGTTCTTCAGGAACTGCTGGGGCATGCGAACGTCAAAACGACTGAGATCTATACCCATGTGATGCAGAAGGATATTAATGCGTTACAGAATCCTATGGATCGACTTTATTCCCAGAATTGAAATTTTAATGCAGATTCCGGGATTACCATGCTTGATTCACCTAATTTCCCTCTTTTCCCGTCATTACAAAGACATTGAAAACTACAGTACAAAAGGGTCTTACCTCAATGATCTCAAAGATCAATTACTTCTTCCCCGATAAGTACTCCCCAAGAAAATTTTTCTTAAATGCCGAATAATCTCCCACCTCAATGGCAGCTCTCGCTTCGGCGACCATATTTAAGTAAAAGTGGACATTATGGATTGCGGCCAGCGTCGCCGAGAGAATTTCATTGGCGTTAAACAGGTGATGCAAATAGGCACGGGTGAAGTTACGGCAGCAGTAGCAATCACACGATGGATCAACCGGAAAGAAGTCACGGCGGAAATTACGGTTGGTCAGCCGGATCTTGCCGCGCCGGGTGAACAGGGTGGCACTGCGGGCATAGCGGGTTGGAATAACACAATCAAACATATCCAGACCACGCTCAATGGATTCAAGAATATCTTCCGGTAGACCGACTCCCATCAAATAGCGAGGTTTGTTTTTTGGCATGAAAGGTTCGGTGAAATCGACCACTTTTTTCAGCAACTCCAGACCCTCTCCGACACTGACACCACCGATGGCATAACCGGGGAAATCCATGGACGTCAATTCTTCTGCACACTCACGACGTAAATCATCATAGATGCTTCCCTGGATGATGCCGAACAGGGCTTGATCCTCTCGGGCATGATGCTTCTTGCAGTTTTCGGCCCAGCGGATCGTTTTTTTGATCGATTTTGCGGCATAGTCATGGGTGGTGGGGTAGGGGATACACTCATCAAAAGCCATGATGATGTCGGCACCCAGATCATTTTCAATCTGCATGGCTTCTTTCGGCCCAAGGAAGATCTCCTCACCAGTCAATTCATGGCGAAAGTGGACACCATCCTCGCCGATTCTTTTTTTCGGCAGGGAAAAGACCTGAAATCCACCGCTGTCGGTGAGAATCGGTTTTTTCCAGTTCATGAATTTATGCAGCCCACCGGCTTTTTTAACCAACCCTTCTCCCGGTTTCAGATGGAGATGATAGGTGTTGGAAAGGATAATCTGTGCCCCTGTCTCTTCCACTTGGGCCGGAGTCATTGCTTTGAGGGCACCATGGGTGCCGACTGGCATAAATATCGGCGTTTCAATGGTTCCGTGCGGGGTTTCCAGACGACCACGACGCGCGCGAGTCTGCGGATCTTCGTTCAATAGTGTAAACTGAAACATTCAGTTGTTCTCCATAACAGGTTGATTTAGGATGAAACGAATCCAGAATATAACAAAAATGAATATAAGATGGCTAAGCAAAAATTTTGTCCTACAACGCTGTTGGTCGGACTTTTTTGCGACGCCATCAATTTTATCGGAGGTTTAAAGTGGGATATCAATCTCCCTTTCCGGCAGATCTGGAACAGGTGGAATATGTAAAACTTTATTTTCACCTTGAAATCACTCGTTATTTTGAGCTGCCGGTTCTCGGTTTGTTGCAGTTACGACGTGAATTGTTACAGGCATTAAAAATCTTTTCTGCCCAGGGAGAAGATAGTTTTGTCAGCCAACTGAAACAACTTTTGCAACCGGATCTTCCAGATAATCCGGTTATCCTGCGGCAGATTCAAAAACCGGCTCCAGCAGTGATCCTGTCCCCTGATATCTCACAGTATGGGCCGATTGAGCCGCAACAGAGAATTATTTTACCGGTTGTTTTTATTGGCTCAGGCATTAATGCGCTGGATGCTTTTGTCGCTCTGATACAGCATTTAGGGACGCAGGGGCTCTATCATGGTTCCGGAGAGTTTATCTTGGAAGGGGTTGAGGCCGAGGATGGCAGTGGAGTGCGAGCAATGCTCTGGTTTGACGGGAAACAGTCTACCCCGCTGACTCCACCAGTGAATAATTTGTCCTGGTGGCTGGAGCGGCAAACCCTTTTAGCTGATTCAATTCAGCTTGAACTTATCAGCCCATTACGCTTATTACGGCAGGGTAAACCACTGTTTAAAGCTGATTTTATTGATATCTTTCCCCACCTGCTACGCCGGGTAACAGCACTATTGGCAGGTTATGCCGAGGTTAGGCTGTTCGATGATCCGGGACGTTTGCTAGCTTTGGCAAAGCAGGTAAAAATACTTGAAAATAAGCTGCGTTGGAAGGATTGGCGTACCCTGAAAATGGAGCAGCATAAGCAAAATCTGGGCGGTTTGATGGGGACGTTAAGTGTTACCGGGAACGAACTAACAGAGTTGCTCTGGATTTTACAACTTGGCAGCCTTTTTAATTTTGGTAAGGGCGCTTCTTATGGAGCTGGACAATATTGCTTGAATTATAGTTGAATAGAATTATAGTTGAATAGAGATAGTCCTATTTTAATGCCCTGAGGAACTAACTGGACACTATGTGGGAGGTCTACCGATGACAGATGCTTGGGATGATCGTAAAAAGGCACTGGAAAATGAATTTATTCACAAAAAAGAGCAGGAAGATTTGGTAAAGATGAAACAGGCGGCAATAGAAGCAGCCTGTCTTGGTCATTGCCCTAAATGTGGCAAAGTCATTGAGCCGATGACGTTCCACGGTGTGCCTATGGATCGCTGCCCCGGTTGTGGTGGTATCTGGCTTGGACCGAATGATTTTAAAATGCTGGCCGCAAAAGATCATCGCAGCTGGTTCGATCGCTGGTTTGATCGGGATGCTGAAAATACAAATTGATGCATCCTTTGTATTCGCAAAGAGATGAGATGACATCATAAAACTGATTTGGAGGCTTTTAAATGTTCTGGTTTATTGTTCTGTTATTGGTTGTCGGTGCCGGGTTCTATTTTTATCAGAAAATGAAATCAATAGAGCGGGAAATTTATGCTGAACAGAAAATGGAACCGGTGCCTGATACAACGGCTCAAGAAGCTGAAAAACCCCCGGTGGATGTTCCGCAAACCACTGTGTTTGATTCAGAGACCAAACTCTCTGCTGTTGTCCATGAGGTATCAGAACCGGCAACTTTAGAAGTATCTATTCTGGCTGAAGTGGCCAAACAGCCGGGGCTAAAGCAGACCGATCTGTATCCGCTTTTTGCTGCGACAAATAAAAAACAACTGCAGCGGTTGATTAAAGAAATGGCTGATGGTGGCAGATTGAAACGGGAAAAGAAGAGCAGCACTTATCTGCTTTATTCAATTTGATAATTCCAGAATACGGTCGCAGCAAAACCGGGACTGTCCCCGCATGGGGGCTGTCCCGGGTTTGCTGCGACGAGAACCACCGCAGTTTCCTAGCCCGTAAACACCTGGGACAGCCCCCGATGGATCTGGGGACAGTCCCGGGTTTACTCGGAATAGCGGTGGGGAACACTTCCCCGAACCGTTTTATAGCTTGTTATAAATTGTAAAAAACGTCTTTCCCGTTAAAAACGGCTGTATCGTCCAACTCATCTTCGATCCGCAAAAGTTGATTATATTTACAGACGCGGTCGGTCCGGCACAGTGACCCCGTTTTGATTTGTCCAGCGTTGGTCGCCACGGCAAGATCGGCAATGGTGGTATCTTCGGTCTCTCCAGAACGGTGAGAGACCACTGCAGTGTACCCAGCACGTTTGGCCATCTCAATTGCTTCCAGAGTTTCAGTCAGGGTCCCGATCTGGTTGACCTTGATCAGGATTGAATTAGCAATCCCTTTGTCGATTCCTTCTTTAAGGATCTTGGTGTTGGTGACAAACAGATCATCACCCATCACCTGGATTTTATTCCCCAGCTTTTCAGTCATCAGCTTCCAGCCATCCCAGTCATTTTCAGCCAGACCGTCTTCTATAGAGATGATTGGGTAACGATCTACCAGATCTTCATAAAAAGCGATTGTCTCCGCCGCAGTTTTAATCGGTTGAGTTTCGTTGGCAAAGTTGTACTGGCCATCTTTATAGATTTCCGACGCAGCAACATCCAGAGCCAGCAGGATATCTTCTCCCGCTTTGTACCCAGCCGCTTTAATTGCTTCCATGATCACCTGTAGTGCTTCTTCGTTGCTTTTAAGGTTGGGCGCAAAACCTCCCTCATCGCCGACAGAGGTGTTGTAACCTTTGTTTTTGAGGACTTTCTTCAGGGCATGAAAAATTTCTGCCCCCATCCGTAGTGCTTCCTTGAAGCTTTCAGCACCGACAGGCATGATCATAAATTCTTGAATATCCACATTGTTATCGGCATGTTCACCGCCATTCAGAATATTCATCATTGGCACGGGGAGTTCCTTGGCATTGGCACCGCCAATATATTGATAGAGGGGCAGTCCGGCATCTTCTGCCGCCGCTTTAGCGCTAGCCATGGAGACTCCAAGTAACGCATTTGCCCCCAGTTTGCTTTTGAAATCAGTTCCATCCAGGGCCAGGAGTTTGCGGTCAATCCCGATCTGGTCACTGGCTTCCCAGCCGATCAGTTCTGCAGCAATCACTTCGTTAACGTGCTCAACCGCTTTAAGAACCCCTTTGCCGAGATAGCGACCTTTATCGCCATCACGAAGTTCCAGTGCTTCACGTTCTCCCGTTGATGCTCCGCTTGGTACTGCGGCCCGGCCAATGACGCCGGTTTCTAGTGCAACTTCTACTTCTACCGTTGGATTGCCACGTGAATCGAGAATCTCACGAGCGTAGATATCAATGATTTCACTCATCTTCAACCCCTTGCTATGTCAGGTGTAAAAAGTTATCGTCCAGACGGTAAAGTCAGGACAGACGAAGTATAAAAATCCTGAGATATTTATAGCATATGATAGCCTGTTGTGAACGATTTTTTCAGATAAAAATGGATACTTTTCGATGCCTGAAACACAACTTAGTCTGATCGTTCCGATTCTCAACGAAGGTTCGCAATTAATCGATTTTTTTGCAAATTTGCGCAGTCAGAAGGACATCAGATTGGAACTGATCATCTGTGATGGTGGCTCAACTGATGGTAGTTGGGAGTGGCTTCAACAGCAGCATCCCGATTGGGCAGACTATAAAACCATACAGAGCGCGGCGGGGCGCGGTCGCCAGCTGAATGCTGCGACGGAAATCTCTACTGGGGAATGGATATTGTTTCTCCATGTGGATAGCCGTTTTACTGATCCGTTGGCCCTGAGAAAGGGATTGGATCATCTGTCCCGGGCTGCGAGTAAGAATATTGCCGGTCATTTTGCTTTGCAATTTCGGCGCGAAGATAATTCTCTTCCCGGCGGGTATTATTTTTATGAATGGAAGGCCCGTCTGGGGCGACCTGAAACCATTCATGGTGACCAGGGTTTCTTTCTGCATCGCAGTTTGCTGGAACAAGTGGGGCACTTTTGTGAAGATCTCCCCGCGATGGAAGATGCTGATTTTGCAGAGCGACTGCGATCAGTAGGGCAATGGCAGTTGCTTCCTGCCGAAATTAGTACCTCGGCGCGCCGCTTTGAAACAGAAGGGCTCTGGCAGCGACAGTTGTTGGGATCTTTGATTATGTGTTTTCGGACGATTGGGTGGAATAACTTTTTTAAAATGGCGCCCAGTATTTATCGTCAGCAGAAGAACAGTGAAAAACTTCTGGTCCGACCTTTTTCTTAGTTGATCAGAATAATGTTAAATGAACTACTGATTCTGGAACGTTGGAAAATCTGGTGGCGTGGTGGTTGCTATATTCGTAATCATGCCTGGCAGTTGTTTTTTGCTGTCGATTCTCGCCGCGCATTTCGCCAAGGATTGCCGGTTGGAGCTGGTCATTATCGTTGGCTTAACTTCCTCGAACCAATCTATAATTTCCTGACTGATAATCTGCTCGGGCGACTATGTGCCACTGTCTTGTTGCGGAGCTGGTTTGAGATGACTGACCTGTGGCTATCCAGGAAAGAGAAAAAGGAGCTTTCATAGCTTGTTTGTCAGCGCTGGATTATGCTAAATAGACGATTCGTGAGTTTGAATTTTTCAAAGGAGAATAACAAAGTGTCAAATTTTAGTGATTTTAAAGTCAAAGACCTTTCTCTAGCAGAATGGGGTCGTAAAGAAATTTTGCTCGCTCAGGAAGAAATGCCAGGATTGATGGCTTTACGCGCAGAGTATGCTGGCCAATATCCGCTGGAAGGGGCACGGATTACTGGTTCTTTGCATATGACAATCCAGACCGCTGTTTTGATCGAAACTTTACTCGAATTGGGGGCGCAAATACGTTGGTGTTCCTGCAATATCTTTTCCACCCAGGATCATGCTGCAGCCGCAGTTGCCGTTGGGCCGAAGGGGACGATAATCGAGCCCCAGGGTGCTCCGGTTTATGCCTGGAAGGGGGAGAATCTTAAGGATTATTGGTGGTGTACCGAACAGGCACTAACCTGGCCGGACGGAGGATATCCAAATATGATCCTCGATGATGGTGGTGATGCCACAATGTTTGTATTGAAGGGGAACGAATGGGAAAAATCCAGCGTTCCTGAAGTTTCTGAGCAGGATCCCGAAGATTGGTTTGAATTGGTCAAAGCTCTGGAAAAATCAATTGCTGCAAATCCGGGTAAATGGATCCAGACAGCTGCTTCGATTATAGGGGTAACGGAAGAGACAACAACAGGAGTCCATCGTCTTTATCAAATGGCGGAAGATGGCAGCCTGCTGTTTCCGGCGATGAACGTCAATGACTCGGTAACCAAGTCGAAATTTGACAATGTTTATGGCTGTCGCCATTCTCTGGTTGATGGCATCATGCGTGCAACCGATGTGATGATTTCAGGGAAAATTGCCGTGGTCTGTGGTTATGGTGATGTCGGTAAGGGTTGCTGCCAATCGCTGCGTGGGCAAGGTGCCCGGGTTATTGTCACCGAGATTGACCCGATCTGTGCATTACAGGCGTTGATGGAAGGTTATGAGGTTAAGCGGGTTGAAGATGTTCTTGATTATGCCGATATTTATGTAACAACTACGGGTAACAAAAATGTCATTACTCTAGAGCATATGCGGCAGATGAAGAATAACTCTATTGTTGGCAATATCGGTCATTTCGATAATGAAATAGAAATGATCGCTGTGGAAAGAGATGCTTCGATCACTAGAGAAAACATCAAGCCACAGGTTGATCGTTGGATTTTTGCGGATGGGCATGGGGTTATTGTGTTGGCTGAAGGACGTTTGTTGAATTTAGGTTGCGCAACCGGCCATCCGAGCTTTGTGATGTCTGCTTCATTTACCAATCAGGTTATGGCTCAGATTGAGTTGTTTAATCACCCTGATGATTATGAAAACAACGTCTATGTATTGCCGAAAATGTTAGATGAAAAAGTGGCGAGGCTCCATCTGGATAAGCTGGGAGCTAAGTTGACAGTGTTGACCGATGAGCAGTCAAAATATCTGGGGGTGCCGGCAACTGGACCTTATAAGCCAGATACCTATCGATATTGAGATAATTATAAAAAGAAAATTTGGGGACATACACTTTGATATGTGTCCCGAATGCCGCTAGTTTAAGAGATTTCTCCAGCAAAACCGGGACTGTCCCCGCATGGGGGCTGTCCCAGGCTTTTGCGACGCGAACCACTGTATTTTCATAGTCCGTAAACATCTGGGACAGCCCCCGATAGAGCTGGGGACAGTCCCGAGTTTACTCCGTTGTTCCATCAAAAAGTGCTTAAACTAGCGGCATTCATATGTCTCCCCCAATTTACCCTTCCTGCTGACTACTCTTTTACATTCAGGAGCAACCATACTCCCAGAAGTAAAAAAATAAAATTTGCCGTCCAGGCAGTCATCAATGGTGGTAGCGCATTTGAGTAGCCGAAAGCTGTTACCAGAGATTGAATAATAAAATAGGCAACTCCGATCCCTAAACTGAGCCCAATCCCCAAGGCTATATTACTGTTACGACCCCTTTGTAATGCGAAGGGAACCCCTAGAAATCCCATTATCAAACAGGTAAATGGCATAGCTATCCGGTTGTGCATATCGACCCGTTGGCGAGTCGAATCATAGCCTTCCTGTTCCAGTTTTTTCGCCATGCTGGAGAGCTGCCGGAAATTTAGCTCATTATTGAAATTTTCATGTCCGGAAAAATCTTCCGGTACCCGATCGAGATTAAGAGTCATATTTTTCAGTTTATGCACTTCAATCATGTCACCAGATTTAGAATCAAAGATTCTTTCAACCAAGGTAGATGTTTGCCAGGTTTCGTTGTCAAAGTTGGCAAGAGCTGCATCCTGACGTTTCTTGATTTTCTGTTGATCATCAAAAGTGAAGATTGTAATTCCTTGGAGTTGTTGTTTTTGTGGGCTTGCAACTGCGATATTGATAATTTGGTTGTTGCTACGGTACCAGATTTCATTTCGGGTCAATTGAACTTGTTGTTTTCCCTTCATCTTTATTTCTAAAAGATAGTTCAGTTGTTTGGTGTTCCAGGGAAGAGCAAATTCATTTAACAATAAAAGGAGAAAAGAAAGTAGAAGTGCCAGAGACATCAGTGGTTGCACAATTCTCCAGAGGCTGATTCCGCAGGCGCGCATAGCAGTGACTTCGTTGGTTCGACTGAGCCCTCCGAGAGTCAGAACCATAGTTGTCAGTATTGCAAGAGGGAGAATCTGGGCAAAAATAAAAGGGATGCTGTTGGATAGATAGATGAAATAGTCCCAGAGGGTTGCTTTGTGATCGATAAAATCATCGACCTTTTCAAAAAAATCGATCAGCAAATAGATACCAATAAAAGCAGCGGTACATAGCAACAGAATCCGGGTGAAGTGTTTGAGTAGAAACCAGTTGAGAATTTTCATGAATCCTCTCCGGGTTTGTTGGAGCGAGGCTGCAACTGTCTCCATATCCGCTGCGGAAGATTGAAAAGCTGAAATGGTTTTTCAATCGCAGTAAGGTGCAGAAACCAGGCACCACCAAGTAAAAAACAGAGGTTGGGGAGCCACAGAATAAAAGCTGCTGGCATGAATCCTTTGTCGGCAACGGTGCCAGCGAAACTCAGCAGCACGTAATAGACCAGAAAAGTCACCAGAGCCAAAGCAAACCCGGCACCTTTACCCGAGCGTTGAGATTGTAATCCGAGTGGAATGCCAACTAGCACCAGCACTAATGGAGCAAAAGCAATCACAATGCGTTCATGTTTTTCAACTTGAAGATGAAACATGGACCTGTCGCTGCTTGCTTTGTCTATTGCGCTATTCAGCTCTGTCCAGGAAAGTTCACTTCGCGAACGGTGGCGTTGTTTGCTCCCGCTGAGCTGGCTGCCAACATCAAGATTAATATCGTAATTGGTGAAGCTGATGATCTGGTAGCTTGCATGTTTGGCTTCGGTTGGACGGCGGTGGATACTCCCATTGCTGAGACGTAATGTCAGGCTGTATTGATTCGGATCGGAAATGAATCGGCCCTGCTGTGCGGTAACGGTTGCAGGGGTTTCACCTTCGCGCTCATCGGAAATAAAAACATCCTGCATGATTCCGCGGGCCTCATCCATCCCTCTGGTATAGAGAACAATCCCGTTAAATTCGTCATTAAATATTCCTGGTTTGACACTGACACTGGCGTTGCTGGAAGCAATTTGAAACAGCTTGCTGCGAAAGGCGGTTTTGCTGGCTGGTTCTATACTAATAGTGATCCACGCAGTCAATAAACTGAAAAATATAGCAAGCAGGAAAACCGGTTTTACTAAGCTGTAAAGGCTGATTCCAGAAGCTTTCAGGGCGATGAATTCATTGTCAGCAGAAAAGCGACCGAATGCCAGCAGGATTCCCAGTAAAAAAGAGAGGGGAATGGTCACGCTGAAAAAGGTTGGCAGAAGGCAACTGAAAAGTTGCAGAATCTCCCCTGCCGGGACACCTTTGTTGATAATCAGTTCAGCTAGCCGAGGGATTTTCCCCATCAGCAGGACGAAGGTAAAAATCAGTAAGCTCAGTAAGGTCGGAGCGCTGATTTCCCTGAGAATATAACGGTGAATACGTATGCTTGACATGATGGCGCATGTTAGTACGCTGACTTGCTTCTGTAAACTCCCTTTTTTACTAGAAAATGAGTTGTTTTACAGGGAGTTGATGGATTGTAATCCTGGTTTTTTTCCTTGCCTGCTTCTGCTAAGTAGTGTTATAGATCCGCAGTTAATCAATTCACACGCTCCAGGATTCAGGCAGGATGGTTCTC
>JAOZOH010000251.1 GCA_029933365.1 Desulfuromusa sp.
ATCTCCGATCTCAAAAATAAACACATTGCCTTAACCCAACCCTATTCAACTTGCGGTTTTCTGATGACAGAACAGATGCTGAATCGGGAAGGTTTAAGCCTTGCGGATAACCAATTTGAATATATCGGCACCCATTCCGGTGGTGCTCTCCGAGTTATTAATGGACAGGCGGCCGCTTGTGGTATCAAAACAACGATCGGTAAAAAGTTTCACTACCTCGGTCTTGATCTGATCGCTGAAAGTGAGATCCTTCCTGGTCATGTGTTAGTCGCCAATCCGCGTACCCTCAGCAGTACTACAATGGCTGCAATCAAGACACATTTGCTCGCGTTGAAACCACTTGAGAATCAAGCCGATGCCAATCTGACGAAAAACTGGGGAGAGTTGGTCCGCTATGGAGCTGCCCCTGTCTGTCTCGATCAGTTCAAAATGATTATCGATCTGCTCGGTCGCATGGATATTCCAGGGGTCGCCAAATGAAAATCTGGGGAAAACTTCTGCTAATTTATATTCTGTTGCTGGTCGGGATCGGCTGGTTTTTTAAGATGAGCTTTGAGCACTTTAAAAAAGAGGCTTTGACTTTGCGCACCGCAACCCAACAAACTGAACATGCGAGTGTCTTGCAATCCAACCAGCTTCTGGCCGATACATTTTTCAACGAGGTTCTGAATCGGGAAGAGATTTTGGCGATAGTCCAGAAAATTGTTCACAGTGACGGTGATGAACGGCGGACACAACGGGGGCTACTCTACCGATCTTTATCTGCAACTTACCAGCGCAACAAAAAGGATATTGCCAAAATCTTACATTTTCATTTTCCAAATAATCACTCTATGCTGCGCTTTCCCAAACCGCAGATAGCTGGTGGCGACCTGACAAAGAAACGTCCATCAGTAGTACAAGTTAACAGTTCTCTCCATGCCATTCACGGTTATGAATCGGGTCCTTTTGTCCACGCCTGGCGGCATGTCTATCCGCTTGTCTATCATGGTGAACACATTGGATCAGTTGAAGTCAGTCAGCCCTATTTTGAACTTTTCTATCAGATGCAGGAGCTTGAATCTGCCAACCAAGCTTATTTTACTGTTTTCCACAATAAGAAAGAGACGTTTGCTAAGTTGTTCAAAGGTCAGGAACAAAATTACTTTGTGGCAGAACTCAATCAAAACCTTGTCCGGCATAAACATGTTCCTCATATACTTGGAGAAGCAGAAGAGTTTCCCGCTGAATTATTGCCTCTCTTTACAGAGCTAAAGAATAACGAACAAACTCAAGCCAATATCTCCCGCGGTGACGATTTTTCCCAGTATGTCAAATTTGACGGAACCACCTACTCGGTTATTTTTCATGCAGTGAAGAATGTGAGTAATAAAAGTGCGGGTTATTTGCTTGGTATCACTCCAGAACCACAGATTGATAGCCTGATAAATAAATTCTGGATTTATTACCTTGGTACCGCCCTGATTCTGCTATGGGGTTTTATTTATCGCGGTTTTTTACAAACATCACTGTGGCAAAGAAACGCTCAGTTACGCCAGATTATCGATCTGGTTCCCCATTTTATTTTTGTAAAGGACGAAACTGGTAAATTTGAAATTGTCAACAAGGCAACGGCCGAGGTTTTTGGCACCACGGTAGAAGATCTGACCGGGAGGCGGGATTCTGAGTTTAATGCAACCGAAGAAGAAGTGGAAAATTTTAGAGCCGATGATCTTGAAGTGATAAGATCTGGAAAAACAAAATTTATCCCGGAAGAACCAATAACCGATTCTGAAAACAACCTAAGATATCTACAAACAACCAAAGTCCCTTTCAACTCTTCAAGCACAAGAAAGCCAGCAATATTGGGTGTTGCTGTCGATATCACAGAACGTAAGCTGGCAGAGGATGCTCTACGTATTGAGAGAGACAATCTGAACAATATTTTTGAATCGATGTCAGATGGTGTTTATATCGTTAATCAGAATTATGACATTCAATACGTGAATCAAATGCTGCAAAAAGAATTTGGCTATTATGAAGAACAAAAGTGTTATGAATATTTCCATAATAGAAATGAGATTTGTCCCTGGTGTAAGAATGAAGAAGTTTTTGCCGGCAATACAGTTCGTTGGGAATTTTATCTGACCGAGAACCAGAAGACATACGACTTGATATCTTCCCCGCTGATAAGTCCTGATGGCACCATTTTAAAACTTGAAATCCTTCGCGATATCACCGAACGCATACAGGCGAGAGAGGCATTGCAACAAGCTCATGATGAGCTGGAACGACGTGTTACAGAACGAACCGAAACATTGAAAAAGACCCACGATCAGTTACGTCATGCCGAAAAGCTCTCTGCCGTCGGCCGGTTTTCGGCCTCTATCGCCCATGAGTTTAACAATCCTCTCTGTGGTGTGGTGAACGTCATTGATGGAATCAGCACCCGTGCCAAACTGAGTGAAAATGATCAGAAACTCGCGAAGCTGGCTTTGCATGAGTGTGACCGGATGAAGGAGCTGATCACGAATCTACAGCAGTTCAACAAGCCCAGCCCTGATAATAGGGGCATGGTGAATATTGAGCAGACCATTGATGAGATTCTGCTGTTTGCCAAAAGGGAGCTGAAGAACAAAAAGGCACAAGTCACCAAAGCAATTCCGGACGATCTCCCAGAAATCTGGGCCGTTCCTGATCAGATCAAGCAAGTACTGATCAACCTTATCGGTAATGCCAGTGATGCTCTTGGCAGTGACGGCGGTACAGTTTCTATCACTGCCGCTTCTTCCGGCAAGGATAATATTACTATGTCTATAGCGGACACCGGGGAAGGGATAGATCCTGCAAGTTTGGAGCATATTTTTGAACC
>JAOZOH010000093.1:0-4210 GCA_029933365.1 Desulfuromusa sp.
GGTCGAGGCTGAGTAAACTCCTCAACTTTTACCCACACGAAATGGAAGAGAGCCGCAAAAGAACAACAAAAAATCGAAGCAGCGGTCAAAACCGCCGAGATGAAAACCAGTGGCGAAATCGTTCCCATGGTCATTGATTCATCCTACAACTACCCGCGTGCTGAATTGATCGGCGGTGGGACTCTGGCATTAGCAACTGGGCTGTTCGTCAGCTGGGCATTTGGTGGAGAATCAATCTGGTGGTTTCTCCCTGTCTTTATTGCTGGATTTTTTATTTTCCAACAGCTGATCCATAACTGGCCCGGGTTAAAACGCCGACTGATTCATCCGGATGAACTGACCGCAGAGGTTGAGGAAAAAGCTCTGGTTAGTTTCCTTGAACGGGGGTTACACGAAACCCGCGACAGAACCGGGATTCTGATTTTGATCTCGCTCTTCGAGCATCGGGTACACGTACTGGCCGACAGCGGTATCAACGAAAAAGTCCCGGAACACACCTGGGACGAGATTGTAGAAATAATTATCCAAGGTTTAAAAACTGGAACGGCCTGTGAAGCCACCTGCCGGGCGATTAAACGCTGTGGGGATTTGTTACACGAGTACCCTCCTCAAGAGGATAATAATATTGATGAATTGCCGAATCTAATTGTGGAATAAAATCAAACTTGAAGCTCTTGCATAAAGGTTCTTACTGTTCCAATAGTTTGAGGATTTTCTCCAGCTTGCCGAGTGTCTGCTTCAATTTGATCTCCTGGCTGGCCGTTTCATGCGATTGTGATTCACTCTTACTCAATGCAACCTCCATCGCCTTTCTGGTTGCGGTGATTGTCTTCTCCAATTGCTCGGATAGTTCCACACCAAACTGGCGAAAACTTTCATCCAGCCCACGCCGTAACGCCCAGTTAATTTGCTCAACATTCTGATTCAGTAATTTAACCCCCTCCTCTCGCAGCCGTTTTACGGTTCTTCTACGCCGAAACTTCTGGGTTAAAAATTTGCGAGAAAAACGCTGACCCAGAGGATCCATATCGGAAATAAACAGATCATTACTCCAACCTGATATCTCAAATTTTGAGTAAGAACGTCCTGCTGAGGGGGCGTGATAAGGGATATCAAATAACTCAGCGGCAATCTGCCTGACCTGTTCAATCAGGCGATTGCACCGCTGCTGATGCAGAGTCAATAAATCAGTCGCTTCTGTTTGAACAGTATCGGCAACTTCACGCATTGCTGGAGCGAAAAATACCGGTATTTCCTGTACCAGAGCCTCTCTCACCAGTCGTTCCATCTCTTCTGTATCTACAACCGTTTGCACCAGGTTTTCCAGCCTACTGATGATTTTTTCTTTGGCTCGAGCACGAACATTCTCAACTTCTTTGTTGAGTCGTTCTACAACCCTTTTCAAATCTCCAGATAAAACATCTTCGGAGGCTTGTTTTTCCCGCTCCACGTCGGGTATTGATTGACGAAACTGCTCAATCCGCTGCTTCAGCTCTGCTTCTGGCAGCAGTAAAGCTTTTAAGGAAAGCTGTAATTGCATCACAGTATTATTAAGCTGATCACCGATTCGACGTTGCAGGGATTCTTGGAATATTTGCTGTTTTTCCCGCGCAAAAAAATCAATCAGATTCTGCTCAACTTGTTGCATACCACTATTTCGCCAACCAGCAGTATCACCGGCCAGGCGTGCTTCCAAACCTTGACGGGCTGAAACGGCTAACACCAGTGGGACACCATCACATAATGGCGCTAATTGATCGGCTAAAAATTTCAGCGAAGCCGTCTTCTCCTGCTCATCAAGAAAATCTATTTTATTTAGAATGAAAAATGTTTGCGGTAATCGCTGCCGGATTTCCTTGAGATACTCAAGTTCTATTTCGGTGATTGGGGGGTCTGGTGAAACAAGAAAAAGAGCGGCATCACATTGGGGGAGAATCTGGTAAGCCACTTCGGTATTATGCTTATGTGTCGAGCCAATACCGGGAGTGTCGATCAGAACGATACCCTGCTTGAGCATTGTAGAAGGATGACCAATTTCGACCCGCTTGACCTGACGTTGGTTGTGTGGATTCCCCTCTTCAGTCACATAATCAGCCAGAAAATCTCCCAACGATTGACCTGCTGAGGGAATATATTTTACGGGATCAGCTTCGACTTCAAAATTAACTTGGACATCGAGGCTTTCCGCAGCACCGATAAATGTTGGAATTGCTGTAACAGGCAAGATATCCGTCGGCAGCAATTTATCCCCAAGTAAGGCATTTAACAGGGTGCTTTTCCCACGTTTAAACTGACCCAGGACGGCTAAGCGAAATTGACCGGAAACCAGACGATATTGAAGAGATTGTAGCTCACTTCGACCATCGGCGTAATCATCATCCAGGCAGTCAAGGCATGACCTGGACTGATTCAGGATGTCAATCAGACCCACATTATTTTCAAGATCAGCCTGCTCCAACTGTTCCTCTAGCGGTTCGTACATTAAAATTCCTCACAAAAAACCATAACAAAACTCACGCTGTACGCTAATGAGCATAGCATATTTCGGCAAGGATCAAAATCTGACCGAAAAAAGATTTCACCAAAAAGGGGTTGGTTAAACATAAATATTGAGCGATAAGGCCAGCTGTTTCACAGAGCAAAGACAGATATAGAATATATCAAACACTGAAAAACAACTGCAATACCGGAGGACAGGTCTTCCCGACGGCATTAAGAAAATAAGTCGCTACTCAAATAACGTTCACCAGAATCAGGAAGAATTACGACAATATTTTTGCCAGAAAATTCTGGCTGTGCAGATAACCTGGCGGCAACAGCAGTTGCCGCTCCACAGGAAATTCCTGAGAGCAATCCCTCTTCCCGGGTCAAACGTCTGGCAAAATCATAAGCCTCATCATTGCTGACCAGTTCAACTCGGTCAACCATAGCCAAGTCAAGTGTTTCAGGGATAAAACCGGCACCAATTCCCTGAATTTTATGCGGCCCAGGCTGCAACATTTCACCCGCCAGATGTTGGCTGATAACCGGGCTGGCAGCTGGTTCTACGGCAACAGAAATTATCGGTTTCCCCTGAACGTTTTTAATATAGCGGGATATCCCACTGATGGTCCCCCCAGTCCCAACCCCGGCGACCAAAACGTCAATTTGTCCTTCGGTATCTTCCCAAATTTCTGGCCCTGTAGTTTTAACATGAATTTCAGGATTTGCCGGGTTCTTGAATTGGTGCAATAACAAATAACGACCAGGGTTCTCCTCTGCTATTCGCTCAGCTTCAGCCACAGCTGCGGCCATCCCCTTCGATCCAGCAGTCAAAATCAGTTTGGCTCCAAAAGCTTTGAGAACCTTGCGGCGCTCAATACTCATTGTCTCTGGCATAGTCAAAGTCAATGGAATCCCCTTGGCTGCTGCGACAAAAGCAAGAGCAATCCCGGTATTACCACTGGTTGGTTCAATAATTTCCATCCCCGGTTTCAAGGTCCCTCTTAATTGTGCGTCCTGAATCATCGCTACACCAATCCGGCACTTCACCGAATAGGCAGGGTTACGCCCTTCAACTTTTCCATACACGTTTGCTCCGCCGGGTGCAATCACCCGATTCAGCCGCACTAGAGGAGTTCGACCGATTGAAAGGGAATTATCAGCAAAAATCTGTGCCATTATTTTCTCCTGTATTTTTTAGGATGTTATTCCCCGACAGAGTATCGGTTTAGTAGAATTACTACAGTCACACAATATACTCGTATTTAGTAGTATAGGTTAGCACATCTAGATAGTCAAGAAAGAGCAGGCTAGTATTTTTCCTTTGCAAATTTCTGCTAATGAATTGTGAGATAGAGTAATTTTACAATAAACGGCAAATGGTTTGTTTGCTGAATCAAACAATAAAAAAACTGCCGTACGAGTAAATCCGTACGACAGTATAGGTTGTTTCAAATATAAAAAAATTTAAACCGGATGTTGATCTTTGACTAGATTAACCCTCAGTAGTGACCTCTATCGCACTATCAACTGCATCCTCAACACTATCAGCTGTGTCCCCAACATTCTGCTCCAACTGATTCCGATGTTGATTCCGATGTTGGTTGCGGTTCTGAGATTGGGTTTGAGCCATAGATTGTGCCTGCCGACCCAGACCCTGAGCTGATTCCACATTATTTCCAGGTCCAGCGGCATTCCCGGCATTACCAGCAGCTTCAGCACCAGCATT
>JAOZOH010000093.1:4310-9621 GCA_029933365.1 Desulfuromusa sp.
CACCTGCACCACCTGCACCACCTGCATCACCACCACCACCACAACCAAAAGCGTGTACGGTACTCGAAATCAGAGTACCTGATGAAAAATCAAAAGCAACGGGGGTTAACACAAACAACAGAACAAACGACCAGGCCAACGGGGACATTTTCAGAACGCTTTTCATTTTTTTCTCCTTTATATAGGGTTTAAGTTAGCGTCTATGGAGTATTCAAACGCACCTAAAAGGAATCGGTTTACAGATCATTTACTTTTTTTTCATTTTTTCGCAAAAACAGAATCAACGCACCATCCCCACCGTACTGTTTTGGTGCTCGTCCCCAGTCAGCAACACGTTTTTTCCCCTCAGCAGACAAGAATTGCTCTACTTCATCGCGTAAAATCGACACACCATCCTGAGAATGCAACCCTTTCCCGGTAATAACCAGCAATGTCTGCCAATCATGATGCTGGGCATTTTGCAAAAAGTAGCGCAATTTATCGGCGACATCAGCACGCTGAAACCCATGTAGATCGAGGGATGCCTCCGGGGTCAACTTCCCCTGTTTCAATTGTTTCATCCGTTTTGGCATTGCACTAGGCGGGGAATCAACTTCTGGCAAATGATCATTAAAATTGATGCTTAATTTTCCCATGGCATCGAGAAAAAGTTCTTCATCAGTTTGATCTTTAGCGGCAATCTCAACATAATCCACGGGCAATAAACTATCCGAATTCCCAGTTTCAACGTCATCACTCTCTTTCAACCGCCTGACACCAAGCATCTCCATTTCAGCGGCAAAGGAACCAATCACTTTTTGTCGGGATGGTTCTGGAGAAAAAGTCCGCTGTTCCCTCTTTTCTTGGGTAGAAACAGGAAACCCCTTCAAATTGCTGAAGGGGTCATTATTGAATTCATTTTGTTTTGATTTAGCTGCTTTTTTCTTTTTCGCCATAATAGGCCCTTTAGCGCAAAACCTGTTTGCGTCGACCGGTCATTGCTTTGGTTTGCTTTTTGATGATGGCACCCTCTTTTTCTAAATGAAACTGGTACCACATATCACCAAAACCTTTCATCTTCATTTTTTTACCAGACTCAAGCAAAGTCATATTTTCCTGTAAATGTTCATTACTCGTCTTGGCAATACCCTTTTTCAATACATCCAGCGCCTTACCCCTCTCGCCAATACGATCCAGACAAAAGGCGTAGACAGCGTAAACCATAGGTTCCTTACGGTTACCCGAAACGGCCTTATCAAAGGTTTCAATCATTCTTTTAGTTTTATTTTTCTTCATATAGGTGATCGCCAGCATAGACATGCCCACCCAGTTACGGACAAAACCTTTTTCCAGAAAGGGAACCGCCTCTTTAAAATCACGCTTTAAATAGTAAATAGTCCCTATCTGTGAGAAAATTTGTTGTTTGACATAGATCTGCCAGGCACCATATTTCAAACCATTCTGAAGTTCTTTAATCGCCTTATCACTCCGGTTCGCTATCATATCGCGCTGCGCAACTTCCATCAATACGCCGACTTTTTTCATAGTAATCCGGGTAAGCAACATAAAAATCAACGCAAAAACCACAGCAGAAACAGCCATAGTTATCCATATGTTAGATGTAACAAACCTCATCATTAAAGCAGATGACAAAGCCGAACAGGCAAATGAAATTAACATATTAAGCATTTAGATTAATCCTTTTACAGATAGGTGACAGAAGAGTTTATAATCCAGCATATTCCAGCGCTGAACCTTATCAACCTGCGTAGAAAAAGTCAAAACAATCGGGACAGAAACCTCTCCCTTGCTTAGACCCCATTTTGATTTTGGAAAGGGGATTACAATCTGAAGTGGTTAGAGGATTTACAGTGCAGTTAAGCAAAAAAGATCGAACCACGGCGTTATCAACCCTGCTGACTGGATGAAACCATCAAGGTCAATTTTTGGCCCGGCTGGAGAACATGTCCATGAGAAAGTGCGTTCCAACGGAGGATCTGCTCTGTTGCAACATTAAATTGCCGACCGATATCCCAAAGAGTATCCCCAGAGACAACCTGATAAATCAGCTTTCGAGACGGTCCTTTCCGGCGCTTAACCTTTGCCACAGCACGTCGTCCTGATTTTGAAACCGCAAGAACCTGGCCTGGCCGCAGCATATTGCTCCACCCCAGTTTATTCCAGATCCGCAATTCTTTTTGCGTGACACTAAAGCGCTGGGATATTGACCAGAGGCTATCACCGCTACGAACCTTGTAAGTTTGGCGTCGACTGCGAACATAGCTATCTGCCAGAGCATTAGAAGGAAGATTGGTAAAACCTTTCTTCAACGGCAAAATCAGATTATAACCGAGCTGTAAAGCACGGGGATTTTTGATCTTGTTCAGTGCAATAATATCATCAACACGAATTCGATATTTTCGCGCCAAACCCTGTAAAGTATCCCCAGATTTAATCTGATGGCGATGGTAACTAGCACGCTGATCCTTGGGAAGTTGAGTGTAGAGATTTCTGACTTCTGCGGCGCTGCCAAAGGGGACTTGAAGATGATAATCTGTCGTCCCGGGAGGGGTACACCAGCGCTTCAGCGCAGGGTTCAATTCTTTTAAGTCCCGATAGCTGATGCCGCAAAACTTGGCGATTATTTCAAGGTCAGTCGTTGTCTCCAAAGTAACAGTTTCATATTCAAGAGGTTCATCAAATTTCAAATCAGCAAAGCCGAAAACTTCCAGATTTTTCACAATACTTAAAGCAGCCAGAAGTTTCGGCAAATAATTCTTGGTTTCTTCCTGCAACACAGAACCTTCTGTCAGATCCCAAAAATCCCTGCTATTACTCTTTCTGATTGCCTTACGGATTTTCCCGCCACCGGCATTATATGCCGCAACCGCTAAAAACCAATCACCATCAAAACGTTTATACAGATACTTTAAATGTTGAGCTGCGGCACGCGTCGATCTTTCCAGATCCAGACGCCCATCCTGCCACCAATCATTTTCTAAACCATACAGCCGCCCCGTACTTTCAATAAACTGCCAGGGGCCAGCAGCATGAGCCCAGCTGTAAGCTCGAACATTAAAGCCGGACTCAATCATCGCCAGGTAGGCCAGATCAAGGGGAATCCCCTCGTCAGCAAATACCATTTGAATCTTCGGTATGTAGCGCCCAGCTCGTTCAAGCCAATGGCTGAATGTTAATTTACTGGGGCCACTGTAGCGCTTGATCAGCTTGTCAACCCGCGCATGCTCACCAAGGGGGAAATCCCCAAAATAGGGAAGAATAGGGCCTGTTTGCAAGTATGCTGAAATGGGTGCTGGCAGGGATTTTGCGGCCGGAAGTCCAAATTTTACAATTTCTGGTTTGTTTTTTTTCTCGGTAACCACTGGTGATGCCTGGGTAGTTTTCCCCTCCCCCTCTAATACAACACTCTCTGGTATTTTTTCGTTTTTATGCAAAGCTTCAATTTTTTGCAGTGTCGATTGACAACCAAAAAGAAGCAGCAGCAACAATGGTAGAACAAACTTAATCATTTACTATCTCCGAATCACCATACCACTCTAATATTAGCAATAATTAACCGTAGACTAATAAAAACGAACCTTAAAGTCAAGGAGAACCTGTTCAGAGCGCAGACAAACCTTCTTCGGGCCAAAAACGACGCTGCATTTCATTCAATAACGATCCAAAACTTTTCCGCTTTAAAGCAGAGACCGCAACCGCATCATAACGCCGACAAATATGTGGTAGATCTTCAGCCGAAACTTGATCAATTTTATTAAAGACCAATAAACGCGGTTGGGTTCCTAATTCCAGCTCATCGAGAATTTTATCAACCGATTTAATCTGTTCATCAAAACGGGGGTTTGATAAGTCAACTAAGTGCAGTAACAAATCGGCATCTTCCAATTCTTCTAGAGTTGCTTTAAAGGCACCGATCAAGCTTGGCGGCAAATCCCGAATAAAACCAACGGTATCAGTGATAATCACCTCCCGATCCAGGGGAAATCGCAGGCGCCGCGTCGCAGTATCCAGAGTAGCAAAAAGCAAATCTTCGGTGAAGACATCACTTTGAGTTAATGCGTTCAACAAGGTAGATTTCCCGGCATTTGTGTAACCCACAATAGAAACAATCGGTAGCCCGGCACGAATCCGTTTTTGGCGGCGTTGCACCCGGCCACGACCGAGAGAATCAAGTTGCTTTTCCAATCGTCGAATTTTATCACGGATGCGTCTTCGATCAATCTCCAGCTTGGTTTCACCCGGTCCACGCCCCCCAATCCCCCCCATAAGCCGGGACATGGCAGTCCCCTTTCCAGACAGACGGGGAAGAATGTATTTCAGCTGTGCCAACTCCACCTGGACCCTTCCGTCCCGGGATTGCGCTCGCTTGGCAAAAATATCCAGAATCAACTGGCTGCGGTCAATTACCTTCATTTCCGTGATTTCCGAAATCGAGCGAATCTGGTTCGGAGTCAGATTCTGATCAAACACCAACAAAGTAGCCCGTTGCTGTAAAGCACGGATAACAATTTCCTGCAGTTTGCCTTCGCCAACCAGGAAGCGGGGATTTATTTTGCGTGGTCGTTGGATAACCCGGTCAATCACAGCAAGATTGGCAGTTCGCGCCAGCTCATCAAGCTCAGCCATAGAGTCTTCAACCCTTTGGCGGCTCGCCTGTCCAACAGAAATCAGCAGGGCTCGTTCTCGACCATCAGCTAGATTGATCGTCTCAGCGGCTACGCGCTCCATTTCCTGATCAAGGGCATGGATAAATGCCGAGAAATCCAGGTTAAAACGATAAAAATCTTTCAATTCTATCGATTCAATCTGCGATATTTTCTTCGTTGGCAGCAGATGAGCGTAAGAAAAATGGGTCGGCAAACCATCCTCACCAACACCGATAACTGCCATGACATCCAGGCGCAACAGCTCCAAGTCGGTCATGTCATCCCGGCTTAAGGGCTCTTGTTTTAAGTGAGTGTGGACGCAACGCAGGCCACGCAAACCACTCCGCCCCAAGCTATACTTGGAAAGGTCGGGGATCACAATTTCGCGATCATCACCAACAATGACATATTGGATGGTTCCAGAACGATCAATAACCAAACCAAGCTGACGTTTCAACTCGTGGGACAATTCGGTCAGGTAGCGAGCCAAATCTCCAGTAATCATCTCATTGGCAGGCAATTTACGCCGGTAAATTCGTTCCAGTGCCTTAATCTGACTGGCCTTGAGACCGCCAGTTTTTCCTTCGATCATCTATAAATCCAGCAATAATAAGTCAAATAAAAAGGGGACATGTACGAATGGCGCTAGTTTAAGGGTAGATACC
>JAOZOH010000093.1:9721-10962 GCA_029933365.1 Desulfuromusa sp.
CCTGGGACACCTACCTAAGTACATATCCCCAGAATTTTCAAATAACTAACCAGCAGCGATATTAAATCCGCCATCAACATAATGAACTTCTCCGGTCACCCCGGAAGAGAGATCGGACAGCAGATAAAGCGCCGCTTTTCCAACGTCTTCTTGATTAACCAGTCGTTTCAGTGGAGCACGCTCTTCCGCAACGCTCAGTTTTTTCTTGAAATCGGCAATCCCGGCAGCGGCTAGAGTTTTAATCGGCCCCGCAGATACAGCATTGACCCGAATACCCTTTTCGCCAAGTTCTGCAGCCAGATACCGAACCGATGATTCCAGCGCTGCTTTGGCAACACCCATGACATTATATGCTGGGACAGTGCGTACCGAACCAAGGTAGGTCATTGTAATGATACTCCCCCCTTCTTGTAGGACTGGCATAGCACAACGGGTCATGGAGACAAGTGAATAAGCGCTGACGCCTAGAGCCAGTTGGAAACCTTCGCGGCTGGTCTGGCTGAAAGGACGCTTCAAATCTTCACGATTGGCAAAAGCGATAGCATGAACAACAAAATCGATCTTGCCCCACTGTTTTTCCAGCTCGCTGAAAACGGCAACCATTTCCTCCTCATTTTGCACATCACAAGGGAGGATAATTGTAGACCCCAGGCTATCTGCTAAAGGTCGAACCCGCTTTTCCAGTGCCTCATTCAAATAAGTAAATGCTAGTTCAGCTCCAGCAGCATGCAGCTGCTGAGCCACCCCCCAAGCAATGCTTTTATCGTTTGCAACTCCAAAAATAACTCCCTTTTTCCCGGTCATCAGTCCCATAATTCAAATATCTCCTTAGATAGTATGCTTAAAATTAACGCTTCTTTTTAACAAAAGAGCTTTAGGAAGGCAAGCGAGTTGACAGTCTTGTGATGTTTGGTCCGGCTATTAGAAAAAACTAGTTTATTTTATCAACCGGAGTTCTTTAACCCATCAAACTCAGAAATACGGATTACTGGGACGTCTATTTTGATACAACAGAGCAGGCAAAGAAAGTACTCGAAGAAAATGGCATCAGTATCCCCTTCCCACAGCATGATGTTCATCTATTCCAAGCTTCAGAAAAATGATTCTGGCAATAATTGGGGTCGAGTAAATATTATTCATCTGGTAGTTTTTCAGCGGGGTCGGTATCGGACCCTGGCACAAAGCGAAGAAATGACTTACTTCTGCATCATTGTAAACCGGATAGAAGCAGTTTTATACTT
>JAOZOH010000024.1 GCA_029933365.1 Desulfuromusa sp.
ATTGCTGAAATATGACAACCGAGAGCCTGTTTGCCCTGTTCCAATGGAGCTTCGGCAGAGATCTCCATGAAAATCATGGTGTTAAATATCTCTTCGGTTGTTTCCACGATTTTTTTAGCGAATTCCACAGCTTTTCCTCAGGAAGAAGTAAAAAGATGGTTTGTTAGTTACTTTGGCTGATTTGTAACTCAACCATGAAGGTTTGGCCGTCAAATGCAAAAGGAACGGCGACCGATTCTGCATTAGCCAGGCAGTCAACGGCATACTCTTCACCATGGATTGCTGACGGCATTGATAGCTGAACTTTACTGCCACCAGGGTCAAGAATTGTTTTCATGCTGCCACCCAGCATATTGGCCAGTTCACCAACCGCATCACAGACATCCTCATCAATCTCTTCTACATCCATCCCCAGAAAAGCTGTGGTAATTGCCAGTGCTGCTTTATCTGGTAGATGAATTGCCAGCATCCCTTTAATCTCACCGGCCAAACCGATAATCCCTGAAATACTGCTGGTCAATTTACTCTCAGCACGCTTAAATGGCTCCCCGGGGTTGACTTCCAGCATGACCATGCTGGAAAAAATTTCCTGGGTTGCCTCTGCTATGTCTTGAGCATACTTCACATAAGACTCCTTTAAACTCACTACCGGAGAAGTTACTATTTTGTGACTCCTCCGGAAATCTTTATCATTTGTATTGGACTAGTGTCATGTCACGGATCAAATGCCGCATCTTGCTTGTTCATTTGTGTCTCAACTACGTTGAGCTTTCCGCTGTATAGCTATGGATATGCAGCAAAAACCACGCCTTACTGACATACAAAATTCAAGCGCAATTTTGCAACATTTGATCTGTGACACAAGGCTAGAGTAGTGGCCCCAGAGTTTCATTGATCAGGTCTGGGGTGAATGGTTTTTTGATCGCCCCTTTGGCGCCGTAAGACTTTGCTTCATCAATAATGTCGGCACCGGTTTCGGTGGAGATCATGATTACAGGGATGTCTTTAATGGCGTCATCTTCAGCCTTGGCTTTGAGAAACTCCAGACCGGTCATGTTTGGCATATTGATATCACTCAGCACCACATCAACCTTGTTGGCGCCCAAAACATCCAGGGCTTCCTGGCCATCGCCAGCTTCAAGAATTTGATCAAAATCGATCCCTGCCTGACGTAGGGAGCGAGAGACAATTTTTCGCATGGTGTTGGAATCATCGACGATCAGGACTGTTTTACCCATTGTGTACTCCTTTATTGGGGAAATGTTTCTAGTTAAATGCTTAGGGGTTTATATTTGATGCACTCGCAAAAACTACTAAGATGGCTAAGCAAAAATTGCTGCAACGCCGTGGAGCGGACTTTTTTGCGATGCCATCATTTTTCATTTAGTGCAACGAGAGAGGCTCCACTAACAAAAATCTGCAGGGGATTTTCGTCATCGGTCATCAGTTTCCAGACGATCGTATCCGAATCAACCTCAGGTAATTCATCCATGCCCAATTCAGGTAACCCGATTTTATATTCCTGGCTATCTTCCAGGAGGTTGGTCATGAACAGCCCGGCAATCGTATTGAGCAACTCATTGAGGATGTCGTCCAACTGAAGTTGGGTAACGTCCTCTTCATCCAGGGCAAAGATGTTACAGGTAAGGCCTGATAACAACGTCTTTGACAACGCCAAACTAATTTCACCTTGCACTGGATCATTGATCAGCAAGCTGGTCCAGACCAGTTCCTCGGCTGGGATTTCATAGCTGCGATCAAAATGTTCCATCACCTCCATAAAAGCCATCTCTTCCATGGTTTTACTGGCTGCGCTGATCATTGCCTGATAGAGGGGCTTGTGTTCAATCATTATTATTATCTCCTTGATATTTCTGCTGCTTACTCTTCGAGAAAATCGGCCAGTGCTTCCATCATGACCGGTGGTGAAACCGGTTTATTGAGAACCCGATGGGCACCTAACTCCAATAACTGTGCTTCTTTAGCCGGATTTCCGGCACTGGTAATGACAACGACAGGCAGATCACCGAGCTTGGGACTTGCTTTGACCCATTTGACCAGGGTTTCACCATCCATAACTGGCATGTTTAAATCGGTCAGCAATAGATCCACCGGTTGTGCTTTAGCCGCAGCCAATGCCTCTTTACCATGCTCTGCCTCAATAATTTCTGCATCTCCCAGACCAATGATCTGTAAGCAGCGTTTGATAAACATTCGGGCGGTTGTCGAGTCATCCGCAATAATGATTCGTTTCATCAGTTTTTTTCTCCCGAGCTCGTAAGTGAGTTCTCCAGTTTTTCAAATTCTATGTCAACATTCAGCATAATAGTTGCGAGTGTTTTAGGGCCGATTTTTATGTAGTCGGTATATTGTTGATCAAGTTTATAGCGCATGCTGTCAGATCCGGTGCCGAAACCACCCATCATGGCGATGTTGTCACCAAGGTGAACGGCATAGACCAGGGTTCGATATTCTTCACTTGCGTTAGCCGGTTCGTGATGATGGAGGATAACCTCGGCCAATTCGTCAGGGAGCTGCCATGCTTTGGCCAGTTCGTAGCCGGCTCGGGTGTGGTCAAATCCCACCAGTTTTTCTTCGGCATCAAGGTAATCAAGATCCTCGTCAGTTGTGATCATCTCAACCGCATCGTTCACCGATCCTTGTAGATAGTCAGAGATTAATGATTTACCGATGTCATGGAGCAATCCGGCAGTAAAAGCAAGTTCTGGACTGACATCAACTCCACTTTGAGTGACAACTTCACGCGCAGCAATTGCCGTGCGTAAATCATGTTTCCACAGCTCTCCACTGGCAGATTCATAACCAGAAAGCTCTTTTTCAAATAACTTTCCAGCAGAATCACCAACAGCAATACCGACAATAATGCGCTCGCCCAGATAGGAAATTGCGCGATCAATCGAAGTAATATTGTTGATCAGGGCAAAAGCTGCAGAGTTGACAATTTTGAGAACCCGCGCGGTCAACTTGGCGTCATTCCTGACTAAGTTGATGACATCGACAAGATCGTGATCCGCTCGAGAGGTGACCTGTAAAAGCTGGCTGGCGCTGGGCGAGAGCATCGGCACTGATTTAACAATTTTCTGCAGCTCTTCCTGACTAATTTGTTTTACCATTATCAACCTCCTAGAGCTGCCAGTTTGGTTTTCCGGGTGAGCTGAGCGTTATTTGTCCGGCTGATACGGAGATCGAAACAGTTCGACTGTAGTTTTTCCCCAGATCCTCAGCAACAGCACCCATGCCGTAAGACCAGAGGATTTTTTTGATTGCCAGGGCATTCCGTTTGCCAATTTGGAAAGTGTCATTGGTATCCATGACATTGGCTCCGCCACAGAGTTTGACAACCATCCCTTTACCCCGTTTGTCGCACCCAAACTTTGTCATTTGCGCCAATAGCGCCGGAATTGCGGTATCTGCAAAATAGCCAGGTTTCTCGCCTGCTTTTGCCTTGTTGATTGATGAGTCAGGGAGAGCGACATGTGCCATCCCCACCGTTCTGGTTTTTGGGTCGAGTAATATCACAGAAACACAGGACCCTAGCGCAAAGGTTTTTACATCATCGCCGGGAGTGTTTGAAGCGCCATAATCACCGACGCCCAATACAATTTGTCCCATTTATTATTTCTCCGTGAGTAAGCTTAAAAGTGAAGTTGAAATTTTATCCAGCGGAACCAACCGTTCTGCTCCCCCTTTTTCATAGGCGACCTTCGGCATTCCAAAGACCACCGATGATGCCTCATCTTGGGAGATACAGCGAGCGCCGGCCTGTTTCATGGCCAACATACCTTCGGCACCGTCCTGACCCATTCCTGTGAGCATGGCACCTACGGCATTTGCGCCAACATGTTTAGCGACCGAATGCATCATCACATCAACAGAAGGGCAGTGGCCGCTGACTTTTTCTTCACTGCCAAGGCGGACCTGGTAAAACCCACCGGAACGGACAACCTCAAACTGTTTTCCTCCCGGTGCAATTAGAATCAGCCCACTGCGTACCCGATCACCATCTTCAGCTTCTTTGACCTGCATCAGGCAGAGCTGATTGAGGCGATCTGAAAACATTTTGGTGAAACCGGCGGGCATATGTTGGACAATTACGGTGCCAGCAGTGGTTGCCGGAAATTTTTCAATCACTTGGCGGATTGCTTCTGTCCCCCCGGTTGAAGCACCAATAGCAATAATCTTATCGGTTGATTCTGCCAAAGCAGAAGATGGTGCTGTTGCTCTTTTAGCTTCCGCAACTGGCCGTTTCCCTTTCCAGTGGGAGACGTTGGCTGTTGCAGCAATCTTCACTTTTGAGCGCAGTTCCATCAACATGGCATTTAAACCGGCAGCGACATTGCTGGTCGGTTTAGCGACAAAGTCAACGGCTCCAGCTTCCAGAGCTTCCATGGTGATCTGTTTGCCACGCTGAGTCAGAGAGCTGACCATGACAATTGGAATCGGGTACTGTGGCATCAACTTGCGTAGAAAGGCGACCCCATCCATGCGCGGCATTTCCACGTCCAGAGTCAGGACATCAGGTTGCAATTGCACAATTTTATCCCGGGCAATGTAGGGATCGGCAGCAGTTCCAACCACCTCAATGCCCGGATCCATGGACAAACCTTGACTGAGAATATTTCTCACCAAGGCAGAATCATCAACCACAAGAACGCGGATAGCTCGTGCCATCAGAGTTCTCCTTTCTGGTAAAGCGCTGGCTTTAAGTAGCGGTAGAGGGTTTGGCTGCGCCCCAGAGTTTCTGAATGACCGATAAAAAGATATCCGCCGGGCTCAGTATGCTGGTGATAACGACTGACGAGAGATTCGCGAGTCGTTTGATCAAAGTAGATCATGACGTTGCGGCAAAAAACCATTTGGAACGGCTTTTTAAACGGAAAAGTTGTATTCATCAGATTAAAACGCCTGAAAGTTACCTCTTTTTTAATTTTATCAACAACGGCCATTTCTCCTTGGCCTGCTGCAGTAAAGTATTTTCTGCGCAAAGGTTCTGGAAGCTGCATGACTCGATCGGTGGCGTAGGTGCCACGGCGGGCAACAGTTAAAGCTCGGTCAGAAATATCGGTTGCCAGGATACCCGCATCCCACGAGCTGTAATCAGCACCCAGATACTCCATCATCAGCATCAGGAGAGTGTAGGGTTCTTCACCGCTGGAACAGCCGGCACACCAGATGCGCAGATCCTTGCGGTTTTGTTTTTTCAGCTTGTCAATGACAGCGGGCAACGCGGTCTGCGAAAAATAATCAAAATGATCTTTCTCCCGGTTAAAGTAAGTGTGGTTGGTTGAAATTAGATCAACCAGCTCACTTAATCCCGCTTCAGTTTTATCCTTATCAAGATAATCGAAATATGCAGAAAATGTTGGCAGGTTAAGCTGCCGCATGAGCTTTTGTAGACGACCTACCAGGAGCGAGCGCTTTTGTTCGGTCAAGTTGATCCCGAAACGTTGGTAGATCAGATCCCGCAGTCGAGTGAACTCTGCATCTGAAATAGCCATCAGGCTATTACTCTGTTGCTGTTGTTGGGTGGTGGCCAATGTCATTGCTTCGAGTCGCTCTCTTATTGTTCTTCCAAAGTCGCTGCCAGTTCCTGCATCTCACCACTAAAGAGTAATTTGTGGACATCAAGCAGAATTTTGACATCGGTATTTATTTTTCCCATTCCCTGAATATAGCTATCTTCATTGTTTTTATGGGTTTTGGGTGCCGGTTCAACATTCTCTTCAGGAATATCTGCCACTTCGCTGACCTCATCAACCACCAGACCAACTTCAGTGCTATCAATATTGACAACAATGATGCAGGTACGATCATCATAATCGCGGGCCTCTATGCCAAAACGGGCGCGAACATCCATGATGGGAACAACTTTACCGCGTAGATTGATAACGCCACGGATAAATGCTGGCATATCGGGGACATCGGTGATGGCCTGGATGCCGATAATCTCGATCACATATTGGATCTCAATGCCGTAATCTTCACCGGCAAGATGAAAGGTCAGGTACTTATCCTTCTGCGTATCCTCAGTATCAAATATAATTGAAGTTGTCTCTTCAGCCACGGAATCCTCCTTTTAAATAACCTCTTTTATGTTTTCGTATTTATTTTTCTTACTTTCAGCTGAATCAACCAGCGTACCAACATCCAGGATCAGACAGACGTTGCCATCGCCGAGGATCGTGCAGCCGGAAACACCGGGAACATTCCCGATGAAATTTGACAGTCCCTTGATGACAGTTTGCTGTTGACCAAGGATTTCATCAATGAACAGGCAAAAACGGGTTTCCTGATATTCCAGAACAATCAGAATGCCATCTTCAAGTTTGCTGGAATCAGGTTTTTTCCCCAGAATGTCATGCAGACGGATAATTGGCAGGAAGTTCTCTCGCACTTGCGCTAACTCTTCACCGTCTGGTGTGATGGTGATTTGCTCCATCACGGGACGGAAAGCTTCCAGCATCGATAAGGTTGGGACAATACATGAGGCTGTACCGACCCGGACAATCATGCCATCGATAATAGCCAGAGTCAACGGGATGCGCAGGACAATTTTGCTGCCCTGTCCGGGGGTGCTGTAAACGTCAATTTTTCCCTTAATTTTTTCCAGATTTTTCTTAACCACGTCCATGCCGACGCCCCGGCCGGAAATATCGGTAATTGCAGCTGCAGTAGAAAAACCCGGGGCAAAGATCAGATTATTGATCTGTTTATCGGTCAAGTCTGATCCATCACCCTCGATCAGTCCGTTAGTGATTGCTTTTTCGAGGATTTTCTCTTTATTTAAACCACGACCGTCATCTTCAATGGTAACCCAGACCTCACCCTCCTCGTGACGGGCAGAGAGCTTGACGGTCCCTTTCTCTCCCTTCCCGGCAGCCAGCCGCTCATCAGGTGGTTCCAAACCATGGTCGAGAGAGTTTCGCAACAGGTGAACCAACGGATCGGTAATCGTTTCGATGACCGTTTTATCCATCTCGGTTTCTTCGCCAATCAGTTCCAGCTCAACTTTTTTTCCTGCTTTAACTGAAATATCATGGACCAGGCGGATCATGCGACGGAACAAACCTGAGACCGGAATCATGCGGATGGTCATTGCCATCTCCTGCAGTTCCCGCACCAGTTTGGACATATGTTGACCGGCCTTATTAAAGTTTTCCAGCTCCAGCCCTTTTAGGTCTGGATTGTGAATCAGCATGTTTTCAGCGATAACCAGCTCACCAATCAGGTTGATCAAGCTATCCAATTTGCCCAATTCAACCCGGATGTCCTGTCGTTTTGCCGGTATTTTGGTTCTAGCCACCGGTTTTGCAGCAGCCTTGGTTTTATTGATCGTCTCCTGTTGCTTTTTGAGTGCATTGTCGACCTGTTGCGATGATGCAGTTCCCTGCTCAACTAAAATCTCGCCAACTGGTTTTTTCTGGGTTTCAACAGCCTTAAAAACAGACTCCTCTTTAACCCCTTCTTCAACCAGAAAGTCACCCAGTAACGGAGCCATGAGCGCTTGCAGATCGCTCAGATGTTGGTCAAGGTTTTCAACCGTGTCGTCCTTGCCGTCAGAAATATTGTTGACCGCTTTCTGCAGGACATCGAGAGAGGCTAAAAGTTGGTCAGCGGGATTATCTATCGCCAGTTTTGATCCAGATTTGACCCGATCAAGGATGTTTTCCATCTGGTGACTGACCTTTTCGATCTGAGAAAAACCGAAGAAGCCACAATTACCTTTGAAACTATGAATATTGCGGAAAATATCGCCGATAAATTCTTTGTCTTCTTGATTTTCACCCCAGGAGAGCAAACCCTGCTCGGTATTTTGTAGCAGTTCATTCCCTTCCTGAACAAAACTCAGGCGCATTTCATCGGTAATTTCCATTTGTGGAAAGTCTGGATCAGTTGTGGGTGTCTCAGCCGGAGTCGTGGGTTCCTCTGCCGCTGGTGCGGCATCTTCTTCAGCCACTTCAACTTCTCCACCCCCTTTGGCAACTTCAATCGCTTGATGAAGTTGCTCCGATATCTCATCGGCTGGTGCCACCATGGCATCATCATTGTAGTCACTCTCGACCATGTCGAGGGCTTCTTTGGCAAAGTCGCAGGAAGCACAAAGTAAAGTAACGTGGTTTGGAACCAGCTTGATTTCACCATTGCGGATCAGATCCAGGAGGTTTTCAGCGGCATGGGCAACCCGCGTCATGTGGTCAAATTCAAGAAAACCGGCGCTTCCTTTCATTGAATGGAAGAGGCGGAAGATTGCATTTAATGTTTCCGGGTCACTGTTTTGTCCCAGTTCAATAATCGCCGGCTCAAGCTGGTCAATCATGTCCCGGCTTTCCGTTGCAAATTCCTGAATAATTTCAATTTGGTCGTCGTCGAGTGGCATACTCATCGCGGATCCTTTAAAAGTTAAATTTGTTGGTATTCTGCTCTGTTTAAAAGATAAAATTAATTATACAAAACAAATAAGTAAAAACAAAGAAAAAAATGGTTTTGTTAAACATAATTTCATTCGGTAGAGAATATAAATGCGCCCCTATGGATTTATATGAACTGCTAGCCATAGGGACGCTTGATTCTCTGAAATTTTCTCGTTACTGTAAAAATTTACCGTAGCCGTCACGATCCTGTTTTTCAATATGACTGATCAGCCAATCCTTCAGGAAATTAAAGATATCGGTTGGCGGCATCCGATCACCACCATCCTTTATGCAGAATTCTATTGTTGCGGTTGTGCCGCCACTCCTCCCCAACCAGCTGTTTGGTTCTGTGGTGGTGAGGGAAGCTGTGGTGTTGGAGTTGGAGAATAACTCTGATGGTATGAATTTTTGAGTTTGAAGCGACTGAGCTGATGTTTCAGTTCAGCAGCCTGACTGGATAGTTCTTCGCTGGTTGCAGCGCTCTCTTCAGAATTGGCGGTACTTTGCTGGATAACCTGGTCAATCTGCTGCATGCCGATATTGACCTGAGCAATTCCCTGAGCTTGTTCATTGCTTGAAGCGGCAATTTCAGCAACCAGATCGCTCACCTTGCTGATCGAGCCAACAATTTCATCCAGTGCGCTGGCAGTGCGTTCCGCAATTTGGGTCCCCTTACTGGTTTTTTCTACCGACCCTTCAATCAGTTCTGCTGTCTCGGCAGCTGCTTTAGCACTTCGTGCCGCCAAGTTACGAACTTCCTCGGCAACCACAGCAAATCCTTTACCGTGTTGCCCGGCTCGCGCTGCTTCAACGGCTGCATTGAGAGCTAATAAGTTTGTCTGGAAGGCAATTTCGTCGATGACTTTGATAATTTTACTGATATTTTGCCCTGCTTCATTGATTTCACCCATAGCATTAATCATCTCGGACATCCGTTCACTGCCGGTGTTCGCTGCTTCTTGTGCTGAGGATGATAATTGGTTTGCTTGTTGAGCATTTTCGCTGCTGGTATTGGTTTGACTACCAATTTCGTTCATTGAACTACTGATTTCTTCAACCGATGCTGCCGATTGTGCCGCACCATCTGACAGGCTTTGCGCTGATTCGCTCACCTGTGAACTGCCCGAATCAATTTGCTCGCCGGCGGTTTGAATCTGCAGCATGATCTGATTGAGGTCTTCGCCCAATTTTTTCAAACTGCCACGCAGCTGATCCCGCTCGTCGCGTGGGGTGATTTCAAAGGTCAAATCACCATTGGCTAATTTTTGCAGGGAAGAGACCACCTCATTTCCCAGTGAATCTGCAAAGCGGTCCATAGTTTCAGCCATCTGCCCGATTTCGTCCTTGCGCTGCAATCCAAGTCGGGTGTCTAGATGGCCATTTTCCAGATCGTCGAGCATTGCCACAGTTTTTTTCATCGGTGCGGTCATGGAGCGAGTGATGAAAAAAGCTAGAAAAGTGCCAAGCAACAAGGCACAAATGCCGAGGATAGTTATCCCTATTCGGGTATTATTGGCTGTGGCAATCATTTCACTATCGGTCATAATCTTCTGTTTGGATATCTCAGCAATCCTATCCATGATCTCGCCGATTTTTTTCAGGTGAATGCTGGTTTCCTCTTTATAGATGGCTTTAGCTTCGGCATTGACAGGGTTGAAAGGACTGTAGACTTCTTTGATCTTTGCACCGGAAGCGTGCATAAGTCGGTGGGGCTCTTCAAGAGCTTGAAGCTGTGCTTTAATCTCTGGCAGAATCTTTTCAGCATGTTGGCGACCTTCGCCATAGTACCACTTGCCAAGAGAACAGGCTTTATGATCCAGCTTTACTTTCAGCTCAGTGATCGTGGGATCATCAAGAAAATCACGGACTTTATGTCCCCATTTCAGATGCTTGTTTTCCAGGGTGATTAAGTCGCTGCGAATTTTGTTTCCATTGGAAACTTCAATAGCGTTACGAGCTGTCGTTGACAGCCCGAAGATACCCCAGAGCAGAATGGCTAACAATAGGGCGAGAATAGTTCCAGAAAGTAGAACCATTTTTGTTCCGATTTTTAGATTATTGAACATTTTGATCTCCGCATCGTGACTCATTTGTAATATTAAGGACTTGTTAAGTATTAACATAATTGCAATCTAATGTCAATTAGCTAATTGATTTTCGTTAAGTTAATGACATTAAAAAAGGCGGAGGACAATTATTGTCCTCCGCCTTGATGAATCGATGATTTTAGTGGATATTTTTACCATCCACCTTTGTTCTCAATGTTGTTGACTTAAGCAAATCCCCCTCAATCCCCCTTTTTCAAAGGGGGAAGTTTCGAAGCTCCCCTCTTTGGCAAAGAGGGGCTGGGGGAGATTCAAAAGCATAAGTCAACAGTATTAACCTTTGTTATCCGGGAGTTGTGGTGTCGGAGGGGGTGATGTAACAAGTCCTAATGAGGGTTTGAGCACAAAACGCCCAAGTTGATTCCTCAATTCGGCCGCTTGACTCGATAATTCTTCACTGGTGGCGGCACTCTCTTCGGCGGTGGCGGTTGTCTGTTGGATGACCTGGTCGATCTGTTGCATGCCGATGTTGACCTGGGCAATTCCTTGAGCTTGTTCATTGCTCGAAGCGGCAATTTCGCCAATTAGATCGGTTACTTTGGCGATTGATCCAACGATCTCGTCCAGAGCTGTGGCAGTGCGTTCCGCAATCTGGGTGCCGTTGCTGGTTTTTTCGACTGACCCTTCAATGAGTTCTGCTGTTTCAGAGGCTGCCTTGGCGCTACGGGCTGCTAGGTTGCGCACTTCTTCTGCGACCACAGCAAATCCTTTACCGTGCTGGCCGGCTCGAGCTGCTTCAACGGCTGCATTGAGAGCTAATAAATTAGTCTGGAAGGCAATTTCATCGATGACCTTGATGATTTTACTGATATTTTGCCCAGCTTCATTGATTTCGCCCATAGCATTGATCATCTCGGTCATTCGTTCACTGCCAGCATTTGCCGCATCCCGTGCTGAAGCAGATAGCTGGTTGGCTTGCTGGGCATTTTCTGCGCTGGTGCTGGTCTGACTACCGATTTCGTTCATCGAACTGCTGATTTCTTCAACCGATGCAGCAGACTGCGCTGCGCCGTCAGACAGCAGTTGGGCTGAATCACTGACCTGTGAGCTGCCTGAGTCAATTTGTTGTCCCGCAACCTGCAGCTCAGAAACCATCCGGGTTAAGTCTTCACCCAGCTTTTTGATCGCATGGCGTAAAGTATCATTTTCATCGTGCGGAGTGACCTCAAAAGTCAGATCTCCATTAGCCAGTTGCTGCAGCGGTTCCACAACGTCAGATTGCAGGCTCTCAGCCAGATCGTCAAGAGTCCGGGCGGCCTCACCCAATTCATCCTGTTGAGTCAGGTTGAGGCGATTATTCAGATGCCCTTTACCGATATCAGTCAGGATGGTTTTGACTTTATTAATTGGCCGGATCACCATTTTACGCAACAGGAAAAATAGAGCCAGCCAGATAACGACAAGAATAAAAACTCCCCTGGCGATGTTGTTGGTTATGTTTTTACTGATGGAATCAGCCAGGATTTTATTTTGCTTGGCTTTTTCCTGATTAAATTTAACCAGGCTGAAATCGAGATAAAGGATCCCGGCCAGGTCGCCAGGCTCAACATCATCATGGCATTCCATGCATTTCTGCTCAAACCTGTGAGAGTGGGCAATAAAAAATGAATCGTGGTTTTCTTTTTCGAGACTAATCTGTTCTTTCGAGCTAGTGATATTCAGGTGGGATTGTTGTTGTCCAAGCTTCTCTTCTTTGCTGGAATAAGTGGTGATTCCTTGCAGATTACTAAGTCCGACTTCCATAACCCCGGGGACTGCCCCCAAGCCGGTTAACAATTCGTCAAATACATCCATTTCACCCCGTTCCAGAGATCCTTTTGTCCCAATCTCTAAACACTCAAAAATGCTATGTGCTTTTTCCAGGGCGCCGGAATGGAAAGCCTCCAATAAATATTCCTGCTGAGTTTGCAAGGAATTCTGCGTTTGAATTGCAGTGATGGTAAGTCCAATCCCGAGAATAATCATCAGGACAAGAACCAGAGCTCCACCTATTTTGCGTTGAAGGGTATTTAGTTTCATATTGGCCTCTTAAGGATGAGAAGATAATCCACATAGGGGAATAGTGAGAGTGAAATGGGATGTTAGCAGACAGAGCAAGGAGTTGCAATAACTTAATTTAAATAAATTAATGTAAAAATATGAATATTTAGAGGAATGGATAGATCTATGCTGGTTTTTTACGAGGATTGTTTTTCCGACGCTGCTTTCGAGGGCGGCGGGGTTTCTTTTTTTCTGCGGCAGAACCTTGAATCACTTTTCTCCAGTTTTCCACAAGTGAGGTCAAATCAGGTCGAACCTGAGCCCAGAGGGTAAACAGCTCTAGCGATTTTGGTGTCAGAGGATGTTGTAAAAACCGTTTTTCAGCTCGGAAACCACGCCCCCGTGCGAGTCGAAAACAACCGATCAGAAATTCACGAGCTTGGTGGCGGATTCCGCTGGCAATACTGAAGTAGCGGCAATGAGAAATAATAATCTCATTTGCCTGGTGCAGGGCTGTGGTGATATTGGTTTTTGCGGAGGGAGGACAACTGTCCATAAAAAGCCGCAAATAGAGCGCAGCTATGGCAAAACTCTCCTCAATCGGTATTCCTGCCGCCGTTCTTCGATCAATCTTTGCCAGCAGTTCAATACTTTCATCCGTCCCCGGATAACCTGCCAGCAGGTGCGGGAGCATCCCTAATTCACGGCAGTGCCGCAAAACCGGGCCAGAGATTTTATGCCGGAACAGCTCCATAATCTCTTCACGCACCCGGGCTGGGGCTGCTGTTGTCAGCAGTTCTTTGTGCCCCGCAATAGCTGAGTAAATATTGTCATCCAGTGAAAAATTAAGCCGTGCTGCAAACTCAATGGCTCGCAGCATCCGCACTGGATCTTCGACAAAGCGGATCTGCGGATTACCTATAACGCGGAGCCGTTTTTCCTTTAAATCATCCAGGCCACCCAAATAATCAATTACCGAAAAATCGGCAATGTTATAAAACAGAGCATTGATAGTAAAATCTCGTCGGGCAGCGTCTTCCTCTGGAGAGCCAAAGACATTCTGCACGAAATGAAAATGGTCGTCTGGATCATCGGGAAGTTCAGTTTCTTTAGGCTGGCGGCGGAAGGTTGCGACTTCAATAAATTTATTGCCGGCAAAACGGATATGTGCCAGGCGGAAGCGACGCCCAACCAGAAAACTGTTACGGAATAATTTACGCACCTGATTAGGTGTGGCATCGGTGCCGATATCAAAATCCTTTGGCTGGCGACCGAGCAGTAGATCGCGAACACTGCCACCAACCAGATAGGCTTTGTAGCCATGCCGATGGAGACGGTAAAGAACTTTAAGGGTGTCGCTATCAATCTGTTTTCGGGAAATACAATGCTGGTCGCGGGTCAGGATGGTTGGCTTGTTTTGGTTCATGATCATCCGGGAGAACAGGGTTGAAATTAGCCGGACTATAGCAGATTATATTGATCTGGCAAAAAAGAATAAGATTTCACTATAACGAGGATATGAATCAATGCAAGAACCTTATAATTTATTGGTCATTTTAGGAGTCACCGCCGGGGGGAAAACTGGTCTAGCGGTTAAAACTGCGAACCATCTTAATGGTGAAATTATTTCTGCCGATTCCCGCCAGGTCTATCGGGGGATGGATCTGGGGACGGGGAAAGATCTACAGGAATATGGGGATGTCCCTTACCATTTGATCGATATTGCTGAGCCGGGGAGTGAGTACAATGTTTTTCAGTTTCAGCGGGATTGTTTTGAGAGTATCGAATTAATTTGGCAGCGACAGAAATTACCGATTATCTGTGGCGGTACCGGGATGTATCTGGATGCGGTGCTCAGTGATTATCGATTGATTGCTGTGCCGCAAAATCAGCCTTTACGGGATAAATTAGAGCTTTTCAGTGACAATGCCTTGCGGCAGGAGCTCCTTCACCTGAAACCGGAGCAGCATAATCGCACGGATCTGGAGGAACGGGAGCGGCTAATTCGGGCAATAGAAATTGCAGTTGGTGAGCGGGATGCCAATAAAGATTTGCCACCGCCTCCCGATATAGCGCCGCTTGTTTTTGGCATCAAGTGGCCACGGGACGTTTTACGCAAGCGGATCGCAGTGCGTTTGCGCCAACGCTTTGAAGCGGGGATGATTGAAGAAGTGGAGAATTTGTATGAGTCTGGAGTTTCCTGGGGGAAACTGGAATTTTATGGGCTGGAATATCGGTTGATCGCACAATATCTGCAGGGGCAAATGAATAAAAATGACATGGTGCAGAAACTGCGTAGCGCCATCGGACAGTTTGCCAAGCGGCAGGAGACATTTTTTCGGCGCATGGAAAAGCGGGGGATGGAGATTTGTTGGTTGGATGGGGAAGGGGATGTTTTTGGGGAGTTGTGTGAGGTGATGGCAAAGCGGGGTTTTTAATCTGGGAAAATGTCCTTGATGTAAACTCCCCCCCATTTCATCCTTCTCCATGAGGGAGAAGGTGGCCGAAGGTCGGATGAGGGGGGAGTATTTTTGAAATCAAGGTCGCGGGGTTGCGTCCTCGCACACCGCCTTCATTTCTTTGTGCACCCAAAGAAACGAAGCAAAGAAATGTGCCCGAACTCCTTGCCCTGCGGGTTCCCTCTGTTTCGCTATGCTTTGCAGCTCAGAAAAAAACTCGCCTGCGGCTCAAACATTTTTCTTCGAAACCCTGCAAAGCTTCGCTGCATTCCGGCTGCGTCACACGGGATTTTGAACTTTGCTTCTTCCTTTTGGCTTCTGCCGGAGTGGAGTAAACTCGGGACTGTCCCCAGTTCCATCGGGGGCTGTCCCAGATGTTTACGGGCTATGAAAACCCGTGGTTCGCATCGCAAAAGCCTGGGACAGCTCCGGTTTTGCTGGTATCCACCCTTAAACTGTCTTTGACATTGATATGAATAAACAACTGAAAAAATATCTAAAAAACCGAGCCACCCTCTCTCCTTGGGAGATCGTCGGCACTAACCGGGCTGATTTTGCTGGCGCAATCATTATTCCTGCATTGGCAGAGAGAGATAACCTCCCTTCAGCTCTTGATAGCCTCTGCCTGAACCCTGGCGAATATCTTGCTCGGACGCTAGTCGTCATCGTGGTTAATAATCGAGCTGAAGTTTCTGCCGCTCAGCTTGCGGACAATCAGGCGACTATCGCCTGGTTGCAGTTAAATCCCTATCCTCAACTGACCCTCGTCTGGATTGATGCCAGTTCTACTGGTTTTGAACTTCCGGCTAAAGAGGGTGTTGGTCTGGCGCGGAAAATTGGTTTTGATGCTAGCTTGCAATTGTTCGATTGGACAGTTGATCCACTTTTTGTCTCCCTGGATGCTGATACTCTGGTAGACAGAAATTATCTTGCGACTATTTTTGGCCATTTTGGGATGAGCCAAAGTGGAGCTGCCGTAATTCCATTTCGGCATCAATCTGCAATAAATCTAGAGCAGGAAGCCGCTATTCGCCATTATGAGCTGTATTCACGTAGCTATCTCTTTGGTTTGCAGTTGGCAACATCTCCTTACGCTTATCATAGTATTGGCAGTGCCTTTGCCTGCCGGGCTGATGCTTACATTAAATCTGGCGGGATGAATCGGCGTTGCGGTGGGGAGGATTTTTATTTTCTTCAACAGTTGGCTAAAACCTCCGGGGTTGAACTTATCAGGGGAACCGTTGTTCATCCTTCACCCCGTTTTTCCAGTCGGGTTCCCTTTGGCACCGGGAAAGCAGTTCAGGGGCAGGTGGAAGAGGGGATTGCTTTGTTTCATTTTGTTCCCGTTGTTGCTTTCAAAATTCTGAAAGAGTGGTTTGATGTTGTTGGCTGCAACGTGGATAGCTCTGCACAAGAGATAGATAGACTGGCAAAAAATACTTCCAGAGTATTATCGCAATTTTTATTGGAGCTGAATTTTGTGCAGGTGTGGGAAAAGATACAATTCAACCATGCTTCTCGAGAACAGCGACTCGCTGCATTTCATAACTGGTTTGATGCACTAAGAACTCGTCAGTTTCTGACCCGTATTGAGAGTTCTTCAACTTTTCCTGCTGAGCAGGTTGTCGCAGAGCTATTGCACTGGGGAAGGTACGTCGGTGTTGAGAAGGAAGTTGAGCAATTAGAGTTATTGGAGAGGTTGCAGGGAGTGTGATGATCGATCGGAGTAAACCCGGGACAGCCCCCATACGGGGACAGTCCTGGGTTTGCTGAGCTAGTATTTGCCGAATTCGTCATCATCCAGTTGAATTGCCTTGGCTGGTTCCATGTTACCCCAAGAGGTATTTGTCTGCGGGTCCGACTGTGGTTTTGATGTTGCCACTGGTGGTAAGCTTGGTGCAGGCTGTTGAGTCTGCATTGGGGTGGCAATATAAGAAGAACCGACGGTTTTAAAGCGATCCACCATCTGCTGTAGATGATTGGTTTGACCTGAAAGTTCTTCTGCAATAGCAGCAGTTTCCTCGGCACTGGCGGTTGAGGCCTGGTTAACCGAATCAAGCAGGGTCAGCCCCTCATTGGCTTGAGCAATACCCAGTGATTGCTCATCACTGGATGCGGCAATTTCACCAACCAGATCAGAGACCTGAACAACTCCCTTGTAGATTTCATCAAGTGCCTTTGCGGTCTGATCCGCAATTTGAGCGCCATTCTCAGTTTTTTCTACAGAACCTTGGATCAAATCTGTTGTTTCACTGGCAGCTTTGGCACTTCTTGCTGCCAGATTGCGTACTTCTTCGGCGACAACAGCAAAGCCCTTGCCGTGCTGTCCAGCACGAGCAGCCTCTACCGCAGCATTGAGAGCCAGAAGATTGGTCTGAAAGGCAATTTCATCAATAACCTTAATAATTTTACTGATATTTTGCCCCGCCTCATTGATTTCAGCCATGGCTTTGACCATCGCTTCCATGTGAATATTTCCTTCCTCTGCAGATTGCTTGGAGACTGCAGAGAGTTGATTAACCTGTTGCGCATTTTTGGCATTATTGCTGGTCTGTTCATTCATCTCGGTCATTGAAGCTGAAATCTCTTCCAGAGCCGCTGCCTGTTTTGTTGCTCCATCGGCCAGGGATGTACTGGTTGAGGAAACCTGCATTGCATCAGATGATACTTTATGGCTGGTTCGTTGTACTTCCTGAATGACCTCTGATAGCTTCTGATTTGTTTCGGCGAGCGGTTTTGCAATCAGACCGCCAGCCACAAAGGTAAAGTCTCCTTCGGCCAGACGGTGAAAAGCGGTTAGAATGTCATTCTTAAGCCTATCGGCAAATTGGTCCATGTCTCCGGCTAGTTGTCCAATTTCATCGCCTTGATTCATGTTCAGACGATGATCCAAATCACCATTATTCATTCCATCAACCATTTGTACGACGGAACGTAATGGGCGAACTATCTTTCGGTTGATGAGTAGCCAAATAAGAAATGTAACAATCAGGACAACTATGCCGCCGATATAGAGGAAGGTGGTTAATCTCACCACTTTTTTCTGTGATTGTGTTGCATACATGCCGACCGCTTTGTTCATCTCCTGCAACAGGGTGCCATTGTTCTTCATGATTTCTTCAGCGGCCTGGTTGATTGCTGCATTGTTTTTTCCAGAGTTGAGGATAATCTGTACCTGTGTGGAAAAATCATTCCAGAGGGACTCAATATTGCGCAACTGGGTAAGAATTTCCTGGTTGCTGGTTGGCGGGAGATGCATACTGCTGTTGCCGTTAATCAGACCATTGAGTGAACTGTCAAACAGGTCATGGGTTTCTTTTAAAGAGGTGCGACTTTTCTCAACCGCCAGGCCAGCTTTGATGGTCATAGCCTCTTTAGACATTTTCTGGCTGAGCATCCGTTGCCGACCGGCAATGTTGATCACGGTTGAGTCATTCTTCTGGTTTTTAAGGGTGATAACCGAAAAGAGAATCAAAAGAATGCTGACCAGGGTAATAATACAAATTGCACCGGTGAGTTTGGCGCTGAGGCCGATGGCTTTTGGCTGGGACATAGAAATACTCCATATTATTAATGATTAACCATAGAACATGAAGCATATCTTACCTTGTTGGGATTAAATGTCAATGCTTTTTAATAATAAAAAACATATATTCGCGTGGGAAAGTTCTCAGTTTCTTTAAGATTGATAGCTGATTCCTCCCGAAAACTGTCGCCTCGATTTTTAAAAAAGGGTCACCCCTGTTTGGTGACCCTTTGTATTGTAATGATTTCCAGTGTTTTGTCATCTTAGACGGTCAGCTCCATTCCCCATATTCCACAGCCAATACAGTATTGATCATAAGAAATATATTCAAAAGCCATCTTCCTTGTCTTCTCGGCGAATGACTCCCCCAGGGCAGGCTTCCAGGTACATACTGCAATCACGACAGATACCACAAGAGAGGCAGCGATTTGTTTCCTGAGTTGCATCGGTCACACTGAAACGACTGCGATTTTGGGGACGGAAAAGTTTCTTACTCAAATAGGCCTGAGAAATCATGACTGGTTTATGTTTTGCGACTAATTTGTCACCGGCCAGATAGCTATCTATGTATTCAGCAGCTTCACGACCGTGACCAATGGCATGGGTCAGCAACCCCGGTTTGATCGTGTCCCTAGCAAAATCTCCGGTGCTTTGGCCAGCTGGCCACATTCATCAACCGCTGCCATGCCACGTTCATCCAACCATTCTTGGGGGAGATAGCCCAGATCAGGACGTTCACCGATAGAAATTATAATAGTGTCTGTCGCAAATAAGTGCCCATCTTTACTGTGTAGCCCTGAGCTATCGACTTTTTCGGTAAAGACTGGCCACTCAATTTTACCGCCGAGTTTTTCAAAATGGACGATCTCTTTTGTGAAAGCAGCCGGACGCTGAATATCGATGGCTGTGACCTGTTTTGCCCCCATAGCATAGGCACCAAGGCAGACGTCCATTCCTGCATTTCCAGCACCGATAACTAGGATTTTTTCACCCACAGTCTGGGTTCTTACCATTGTTGAAATCTTTGAGGAATTCCAGCCCTTTGACCAGGCGTTCATATCCAGAAAATGGGATAACTACTGGAGTATGGGCACCGGAAGCGATGACGATAGAGTCATAATCCTGCTGTAATTGCTTAAATAGTTAGTTGAGGGGAGCTGTTACACTTGGTATTTCTAAGCTAAGTTCTTCTCAGTTAGAGTACTTGGTGCTTGTGCCCACCAAGTAGTGGGTGGGCACAAATGGCTTAGCAAAACTAAAGGAGGGTAATCCAGCTATGGTTATCAGGCTGTCTGCCATATTGGATAGCGGTCAATTTATCGTAGAGTTCCATGGTCAGCTTGCCCGGTTTTCCGTCGCCCAGCTGGACACAGTTATTTTTGTAGCAGAAGGAACCAACCGGAGAGATAACCACGGCTGTTCCCGCACCGAAAGCTTCCTGCAAACGACTGTTTTCACTGCCTTCCATGATTTCATCGACACTTAAGGCACGTTCTTCGATTTCGTATCCCATCTCTTTAACCAGGGTCAGCACCGAGCGGCGAGTGATCCCATCCAAGACGGTTCCATGCAGCGGTGAGGTGACAATTTTACCATCATAGAGGAACAGCATATTCATACTGCCAACTTCCTCAACAAAGCGTTTTTCCTTAGCATCCAACCAGAGGACCTGGTCATAGCCATTTTCAGCTGCTTCCTTTGCGGCATAGAGACTTGCGGCATAGTTACCACCGGTTTTGGCCTCGCCGGTTCCCCCTTCTGTAGCACGCACATAAAAATCAGAAATCCAGATTTTTACCGGAGCAATACCCCCTTTGTAGTAGGCTCCTACCGGGCTGAGAATGACGTAACAAAGGTATTGATTGGCCGGCCGGACTCCGAGCATCGGCTCGGTTGCGATCATCGTTGGACGAACATAAAGACTGGTTCCTTCGCTGTGCGGTACCCAATCTGCTTCCAACCGGATCAGTTTGAGCATGGCTTCAAGGAAGAATTTTTCATCAACTTGCGGCATACACATCCGTTCTGCACTGCGGTTGAAACGGGTGACATTGTCCGCTGGGCGGAACATTGCAAGACTACCATCAGGGCGGCGGAAAACTTTAAGTCCTTCAAAAATCTCCTGGGAGTAGTGTAGAACCATAGCCGCCGGGTCGAGTGAAAGGGGGCCATAGGGTTGAATCCGTGCCGAGTGCCAGCCTTTGTCGCTATCATATTCCATAATCAGCATCCGGTCGCTATACTGCTTACCGAATACCAGTTCATTTTCATCTTCAATCTTTGCTTTTGGGGTCGTGACAGGCAAAACTTGTAAGTCCATGATGAATTCTCCAGTTAACATAAATAAGAGGCTATTTTTTATCACAGCACCTGCCTGTGCTGCAACAATATCTCTTTGCTAAGCTTGTTTCAGGGAGTGTTTTTCAGTATTGTTGATTTTTGCTGCAGGTTTTCAAGGCTCGCAGAGAACGTCCAGGAAATCAGCTTTTGATTGCTGAAAGAGAAAAGATGGAAACAATAGAATTAAAATATGGTGTCAACTCATTTTCCTGTCAGTTGCCTAGTGCCAAAATACTTCAGCCGGAACACTTGCCGGAACCGTCTGCTGCTGAGCTGTTGGTCCGGGATGCACTGGCCAATCCTATCGATTTATGGCCTCTGGATAAGATTTTACGGCCGGGGGAAACAGTTGCTATAGTCACTTCTGATATAACCCGCTACAGCGGTAGTGAAATATATCTGCCGGTTCTGGTTACTGAACTCAACGCAATGGGGATTCCTGATGGTGATATTGAGATCATCATTGCGTTGGGAATCCATCGCAAGCAGACTGAAGGGGAACAGCGTAAAATACTCGGTTCTCTGTATGGTCGAATTGCGGTTTGCGATCACGAATGTGATGATCCTGCGGAATTGGTCGATTTAGGGATGACAAATTCCGGTATTTCAGTACAGGTCAATCGCCGGGTGGTTGAAGCTGATCGGGTGATTGTTACCGGTACGATCGGTTTCCACTATTTTGCTGGTTTCGGTGGTGGGCGTAAAGGGTTGGTGCCGGGGGTTGCCAGTCGTGAAACCTGTATGGCGAGTCACTTTGCTGTATTTAACCCGCCAAAGATCGGGGGGAAACATCCAAATGCGGTGACCGGGGTTTTGACCGGTAATCCGGTTGACCGAAATCTGGTTCAGGCAGCGCGACTGGTCAAGCCCGATTTTTTGTTGAATACGGTTCTTTCCCCACAAAAGGAGATTCTTGGCGTATTTTGCGGGGATCTGGAACAGGCTCACCTGGCTGGTTGTGAGATGGTGCGGCAACTGTTTCAGGTTGTGGTGTCTGAACCTGCTGATCTGGCCGTGATCTCCTGCGGTGGAGAACCAAAAGATATCAATTTTATCCAGGCACAAAAAGCGCTTGATTATGGTTGTCGAGCGGTTAAAGAGGGGGGGACAATTATTTTTCTGGCAGCGTGCCGGGATGGTTTTGGTCACGACACTTTTTTTGATTGGTTCCGTTATCAGGATCTGGATGAATTTGAAAGTGCTTTGCGGGAAAATTACCAGATCAACGGTCAGACTGCCCATGCAGTTTTGTCTAAAGCGCGGCGTTTCCGGGTGATTCTGATCAGTGAATTTACCGTTGAGCAAACCGGCAAGATGGGAATGGAGAAAGCTGTTGATTTACAGAGTGCGCTGGATTTAGTGCTACCGGATTTAGATCAAGAAGCAAAGATTGTGGTTATCCCTGATGGTGGGATGGTTCTGCCTATCGTTGAAGAAACTATATAACCAAAAGATAGCTACCAAGACACAAAGTCACAAAGAAAAACTGTTATTTGGATTTAAAATCAAAAAATGATTTTTAGTTTTGGATCTTCTTGGTGCCTTTGTGTCTTGGTGGCAAGTCATTGTATGTCGAAATAAAAGGAATTTATATGCCAACAAAAGAAGATGTTATCCAGCGGGTGATCGAGACTGGTTCTTTGCCTACTCTCTCGACAGTCGCATCCACGTTGATTAATATTACCGGTAAAGAAGAAACCACCATCTACGATATTTCCAAATTAATTGCTCAAGATGTGTCGTTATCATCCAAAATTTTGAAGGTAGTGAACTCCTCTTTTTATAATTTTCCTAACGAGGTTGGAACGATTCAGCAAGCGGTCGCTATCTTAGGAACCAATGCGGTACGGAGCTTGGTGTTATCTTTCTCTTTTCTGAATATGGAACGGCCACAGCACGGAGCAGGGTTTAATTATGGGCGTTTCTGGGAGGAATCCCTTGCAGCTGCAGTTGCATCCAAACTGATTATGGCCAAGGTCTCAGATCAGGATCCGGAAGAGGCTTTTACGGTCAGTTTGTTGCAGAATCTGGGGAAATTGATTTTGGCTTGCGCCTATCGTGAAACCTATGATCAGCTTCTTGAAGAAGCGGCAGGCAGTGAAAAACGCCTCCTGGAGTTGGAAGATGAGCGGATCGGCGCTAATCATGCTTATATTGGTGGTGAGGCGGCGAAACGGTGGAATTTTCCAGACAGTTTGGCCGTGCCAATTATCTATCACCACGATCCTGATAGTTATCCCGGGGATGATGCTGCTATAAAAACAGAGATTGGGGTGGTGCACCTGGCAGCGCTACTGGCTAATATTATGTATTCCGGCAATCCAATTGACTACCATGCTCCCTTTCGTGAGCGTGCCCAGAAAATCTTCAAACTTGATACCGCCAGCATCGATGGAATTCTTGAACAGGCTAACGGAGAGGTTGCTAAAGCCGCGAATTATTTTGGTCTGAATATTCAGGGAACGGCCTCAATCCCGGAGATTTTACAGCAGGCCAACATTGAGCTTAGTTTGCTCAATATGAGTTATGAGCAGATCAACCGGGAGCTGGTTCAGTCAAAGATGCAATTGGAAAAATTAACTTCTGAATTGAAAGAAAAGAATTCTTATTTAGAGGAGATCGCCAATCTGGATGGCTTAACCCAGATTTATAATCATCGCTATTTTCAGGAATCTCTCGATAAGGAAATCAGCAGAAGTATCCGCCAGGAGAATGAATTAGGTTTGATTTTGGCAGATATTGATAACTTCAAAAGATTCAACGACTTTTACGGTCATCAGGCGGGTGACTATGTGTTAAGAGAAGTCGCTAGCCTCTGTGGTGGAGTGATCAGGGAATATGATCTTATCGCTCGCTATGGTGGTGAGGAGTTTGTTTTTATTTTGCCCGAAACAAACCAGGCTGATGCTTTGATTGTCGCAGAAAAGATCCGTACTGCCATTGAACAACATCCGTTTAGTTTTGATGGTGATGACTATCGGGTAACCAGCAGTTTTGGTGTTGCGGTTTTTTCTGGGACCGAGAAGCCGATGAAAAAAACTGAGTTGATTGAACGCGCCGATAAAGCTCTTTACACAGCAAAGAAAAAAGGGCGCAATCGGGTCGAGCCTTATGCAGAGAAGAGTGGCTGGTTCGGTAAATCAAAGTAGACTTGTTTGGTTGTATATTGGATAATCAAAACAGAACTGGCCACCAAGACACCAAGTCACAAAGAAGAACAGTTCTTTGGGCTTAAAATAAAAAAATGATTTTTAGTTTTGGATCTTCTTGGCGCCTGTGTGTTTTGGTGGCAATATTTGGTTCTAAAGATTTTAGGATTTGATTTTGTTTGAATATAAAAGGAAATTGACTCATGTTTGATAAAAGTATTGTCGCAGCTCTTCAACAGATCAGCGGTAAAGACCAGGTTCTGACCGACAAAGCCGATCTGATCTGTTATTCATATGATGCGACGCAGAAGCAGTACCTCCCCGATGTGGTTGTCCATCCCGGTAGTGCTGCAGAGATCAGCCAGATCATGAAGGTGGCTAACGAAAAGAAAATCCCGGTTTTCCCCCGTGGAGCCGGAACCGGGTTTACTGGCGGGAGTGTGCCGACCGCAGGTGGAATTGTCCTTGGTTTGACACGGCTGGACAATATTCTGGATATTGATGAAGAGAATCTTGTCGCAACCATAGAGCCTGGTGTTGTAACCGCAGATTTTCAGAAAACTGTAGAAAAAGTTGGTCTGTTTTATCCTCCTGATCCAGCCTCTCTCAAGGTCTCGACCATGGGAGGTAACGTAGCTGAATGTGCTGGTGGACCACGCTGTGTTAAGTATGGCGTCACAAAAGATTATATTATTGGCCTGGAAATTGTGACTCCGACTGGTGATATTATCAAAACCGGTGGGCCGACAATGAAAGGGGTAGTTGGTTATGACCTGACCAAGCTGATCTGTGGTAGCGAGGGGACGTTGGCGGTGATTACCAAGATTATTGTCAAGCTTCTACCGAAGCCTGAAGCGAAGAAAACCATGCTGGTGCTATTTGATTCTATTGACGGTGCGGCGCAAGCTGTTTCGGCGATAATTAGGGGGAAGATTATTCCAACAACGCTTGAATTTCTTGATGCCCGCACCCTTGATTGTCTTCGTCAGGCAACCGATTTGGATGTTCCGGAGGCGGCACAAGCGGTTCTGCTTATCGAGGTGGATGGTGATCGGGAATTTCTGGATAAGCAGGTTGCCAAAGTTTCCACGATTGTTCAGCCCCTGGGTGTTGTGGAGATCAGGGTTGCAGAAACTCCGGTTGAAAGCGAAGCCCTCTGGGAGATGCGCCGTTCTATTTCAGCATCGTTACGCCAGGTTAATCCCGATAAGTTCAATGAAGATATCTGTGTTCCGCGCTCCAAGGTACCCGAGATGATCCGTAAAATTGAACATATTGCCGATAAATATCAAATTCCGATTGTCAATTACGGCCACGCAGGTGATGGGAACATCCACGTCAATATCATGGTTGATGAGAAAGTCCCAGGTGACCATGAAAAAGCCGAAAAAGCGGTGGTGGAAGTTTTTGAGGGGACATTGGAGTTAGGTGGAACAATGAGTGGCGAACATGGTGTCGGAATCATGAAAGCCCCTTTTATTACTATGGAGCTGTCAGATAATGTCGTTGACTATATGAAGACGATCAAAGGGGCCCTCGATCCTAATAATATCCTGAATCCCGGGAAAATTTTCCCGAGTGATGTGTAGAAAATCAATAAAACAAAGATAGCCACCAAGACACCAAGAAAAGCTTAAAGTCCGTTTTGGGTTCAAACAAAAATAGTTTTTTGTTTTTGACCTTCTTGGAGTCTTTGTTTCTTGGTGGCTAATTTAAAGGTTTTGATTATTATATGGCTAAGTTGAAAAAATTAGAAGATTATCGCGATGAGATCGACCAGTGTGTCAAATGTGGTGGCTGTCGCGCTTACTGTCCTGCTTTTGGCGCTGAGAAGCACGAAGGACGAGTCGCACGCGGCAAGATTGCCCTGGCAGATTCGCTATTGAAGGGGGATGTTGATCTGGAGGAAAAATTTCTCCTCGATATGTCCCAGTGTCTGCTATGTGGCAGCTGTTATGCTCAGTGTCCGAATAAAGTGCATACTGAGGATATTGTTGCTGCGACCCGGCGTGAAATTGCCAGCCGTAAAGGTCTGTCAACCTTTGGTAAGGGGGTTGGTACCATTCTCAAAAACCAGGGGCTGATGAATCTGTTAGCTAAAGGGGGGGGAGCTTTTTCCAAATTATTGTTCAAAAAAATCCCTGAGCAGAGCGGGTTGCGGTTGCGTTTTCCGGCACCGTTTATCAGTTCGGATCGTACTCTACCGCCATTGACAGCAAAACCGTTTCGCGAGCGCTGCCCCGATATCATTCCTGGCGATGCGGATAAGCCGACAGTTCTCTTTTTTACCGGCTGCGGCATCAATTTCATGTATCCCGAATCGGGAAAGGCACTACTTAAAGCACTGAAATTTATCGGTGTTACGGTTATTATCCCCAAGGCTCAAGTTTGCTGTGGACTCCCTGCTGTTTCTGCTGGGGCGGCAAAGACGGTTGAATCTTTAGCAGAAGAGAACTTGGCTGTATTTAAAGAAAATAACTATGATTATATTGTTACTGCCTGCGCTTCCTGCCACTCTGGGTTGACACAAATTTATCCAGGGATGGGCGAAGAATTTGACGAGTTTGGGGATAAGGTCAAAGATATCTTTGTTTTTCTTGTTGAACAGGGTTTTGCAGAAAAACTGGCAGAATTACCGAAAGTTGAAAATCCGATTCGGGTGACCTATCATGACCCCTGTCACTTGCGTAACCATGGAATTACCCAAGAACCACGTGCCATCCTGAAAGCTTTGCCACAAGTTGAATTTGTCGAAATGGAAGATGCTGGAACCTGTTGCGGTCTGGGGGGAACCTATTCCGTATACCACTATGATACCAGCAAAAAGATCGGTGCCAAAAAAGCCGGATTTATTGCTGAAAGTGGTGCCGACCTGGTTGCAACGGATTGTCCTGGTTGTATTATGCAATTACAGGACAGTATCAACCATGCCGATGAGAAGCAGCGAGCAGTGCATATTCTTGATCTAGTTGCTGAAGTTTTGCCCGATTAAAAACAAAAATTGCCACCAAGGCACCAAGACTCCAAGGAAAAACAAGATCTTTTTTTGGTTTTAAAACCTTAAAAATGTTTTTGACTTTGAACTTCTTGGTGACTTGGAGTCTTGGTGGCTAGCTTACGGTTTTAGGGGATCTTATGCCTGAACGGAAACCAAAATCGGATCACTGGCTGCGTCACCAGCTGCATGAAATAATTTTCGAGGCGGATACCCCGGCAGGCAAGTTATTTGATGTTCTCCTGATTCTCAGTATTGTTGCCAGCGTGATCGTCGTCATGCTGGACAGTGTTGCTGCCCTGAATGTTCAATATGGACAATTGTTTTTTGCTCTGGAGTGGTTGTTTACCATCATCTTCACGGTTGAGTATATTCTCCGGCTCAGCTGCATTGGGCGCCCAGCCAAATATGCCAAAAGCTTTTACGGTATTGTCGATCTACTCTCGATTCTTCCTTCTTATGTCAGTTTGTTTTTGCCGGGGGGGAAATTTCTGCTGGTGATCCGGATTCTGCGGCTGCTGCGGGTGTTCCGGGTGTTGAAACTGGTTCAATATGTCGGTGAATCAAATTATTTACAGCGCGCCCTTTGGGCCAGTCGTCGTAAAATTGCTGTTTTTTTGCTTTCAGTATTTCTGTTGATGGTGATCTTTGGATCGGTGATGTATATCGTTGAAGGGGCGGAAAATGGCTTTACCAGCATCCCCCGCTCTATTTATTGGGCTGTCGTGACCATGACCACGGTGGGCTACGGGGATATTTCACCACAGACCAGTTTTGGCCAGGCGATTGCTTCCCTGGTGATGATCCTTGGTTACGGGATTATTGCCATTCCGACCGGGATTGTGACTGCGGAACTGACGTTTAAGCAGAATATCTCTACGCAGGCCTGCCCTGAATGCGGTGCTGAAGGGCATGATATAAATGCGAAATATTGTAAGTTCTGTGGAGCAGATTTACATCCAGCCGGATAAAGCTTTTGAAACATAAGATAGCCACCAAGACACCAAGTCACAAAGAAAGCTTTTTAGGTTTTAACAAAAAGATAGATTTTGGTCTTCTTGGCGTCTTTGTGTCTTGGTGGCAGGGTTTTGTCTGAATATTTATCCAGGAATTTGATCCAGTTCATCCCACCTGTGATAGGCTTTCTCCAGTTCATTTTCTACAGTTTTCAGGCGCTGTTGCAAGCCTGTAATCAGGGAAGCACTTCCCTCTTTATAGCTATCTGGACTTGCCATTTTTTCGTGTAACTCGGCCTGCTCTATTTCCAAAATATCAATTCGTTCCGGTAGTTCATCCAGTTCTTTCTTTTCTTTAAAGCTGAGCTTGCGTGGCCGCTCTTTGCGTGGCGCTGGTTTTGTTTTTTCCTTTTTAGATTGTACAGCTGGTTCAGGTTGTGATTCCAACCAATCATCGTACCCGCCAATAACTTCTTCAATTTTCCCAGATCCATCAAATATCAGAGAGCTGGTCACCACATTGTTGAGAAAGCTTCGATCATGGCTGACCAGCAGCACAGTCCCCTGATAATCAAGGAGCAACTCTTCCAGCAGGTCGAGTGTTTCCATATCAAGATCATTGGTCGGCTCGTCGAGGATAAGAAGATTGGCTGGCTGGGTGAAAAGTTTGGCCAACAGCAGGCGGTTCTTCTCGCCTCCTGATAACACCCGAACCGGGGTTCGAGCACGTTCCGGAGTGAACAGAAAATCCTGTAGATAACCATAAATATGGCGTGGATTACCGTTGATCAGCACCTGATCATGGTCATCAGCAATGTTCTGTTTGACGCTTCTATCTTCATCCAACTGTTCGCGAAGTTGATCAAAATAGGCGATCTGCAGATTAGTGCCGTGACGGAGTTTTCCGCTGGTTGGTCGTAACTCTTCGGTTAAAACTTTTAACAGGGTGGTCTTTCCACTGCCATTGGGGCCGATCAGTCCAATGCGATCTCCGCGCATAATGCGTAGGTCTAACGAATCAATAACGATATTGTTCTCATAACTGAAGCTAAGATGTTCCGTTTCCAGCACCATTTGGCCGCTTCGTTGACCCGTGTCCAGTTGTAGCCGCACTTGACCGGTTCGATCCCGGCGTTGACGGCGCTCTTCGCGGAGTTTCTGTAGCTCCCGCACCCGCCCCATATTGCGGGTTCGACGGGCTTTGATCCCTTTGCGAATCCAGACTTCCTCTTCGGCCAATTTTTGATCAAAACGTGCCCAGGCTTTATCTTCACTATTCAGGACATCTTGGCGACGTTCTAAAAATGTTGCGTAATTACAGCGGTAATCTTGAAGTTGACCACGATCCAGTTCGACAATTCGATTAGCCAGATGACGCGCAAAGGTGCGGTCATGGCTGATGAAAATAAGCGTTTTGCGCAACCTTTGCAGAAAGTTTTCCAGCCAGCAGATAGCATTGATATCCAGATGGTTGGTTGGTTCGTCCAGCAGCAGCAAATCGGGATCTTGAACCAGTGCAGCGGCCATCAGGGCACGTCGCTTCAGCCCACCGGAGAGGGTCGATAGCTCGGCTTCTGCATCAAGGTCAAGTTGGCTCAGTGTCTGTTCAATACTGATGTTCGACAGGTGTGGTTCTAACCCTTGTGTTGTTAAGATATCTTGCAAGTAGTTACGTACGGTACCTTCCCAATATTCAGGAAATTCTTGAGGGACATAAGCGGTTTTAATCCCTTGGTTACGAGTGATTTCTCCAGAGTCGGGGGGATATGCCGCATTGATCAGATGCAGCAGAGTTGACTTTCCTGCTCCATTGCGACCCAAAAGGCAAATTCGATCACCTGATTCGATTTGCAGACTGGCATTATCCAGAAGTTTAGGACCACCGAAGGCGTGGGTGACTTGATTAAGGGAGATGATATTCATAATTAATTGCCGAAATATTTTAACGGAGGGGTGCTGAGAAAACCTGTAAAATCAAAAGAGAGCCACCAAGACACAAAGGCACCAAGAAAATCAAAATCGTTTTTATGGGTTTAAATCCAAAAAAGCTTTTCTTGGTGTTCTTGGTGGCTAAGAGTTTATTATTGATTCAATTCATAGATGACGATAGCTGAACGACCTTTTTGCACCAGGTTTTTCTGTTTAAATTTTATCACCATGACAAGTTCATCCTGCCCATCATTGTCGGCGTCAGCCAGGGTGAAATCTGCTAGATACCCTCCCTGATCTGTTGTGCTCCAGCTTTGTTGTAGCGCAATTCCATTCCATTTAAGAGCAATAATGCGGCTTTTGTTGAAGTTGCGGTATCGTTTAAGGATACGAGGACCATCATTTTGAGCAATAAGAATCTCTCCTGTGGGGAGAGTTAGCAGGCGTTGTTGGATAGGGACCGGTTGAATTAACTCATTGGCGGAGGTACCAGTTATTTTATCATTATAAAAGTAGACTTCGGTGCCGCCAAAATGATCTGTCGATTCCCATATTGTTGCTCCGCGTGGAGTGGTCACGTAAAGGTAGTCGCCCACCGAAGTATAAGCATAAAGTAAATCATTGTTTGCACCCTTGAGTGCGGTGAAGCTGAATAAATTGAGTTTAGCCGGCAAGGGAAACTCAGTGCCTCGAGTCAATTTATTTCCCGAGCGTATCACGCGAAATGGCTGCCCGGAAAATTGATTTTCGGAATCACCCATGGTCTGTGCGAGCAGGGTACGACCTTCCTGCGGTAGATCAACAACGCGTAAGAACCACGGAACCCTGTTAATCGTGTGCTGATAACTGCCCTCAACAAATTCAACAACTTGGGAGCTCAATTCAGTGCCAACATTGGCTGACAGGTAAAGTTCTGGGATGTCGTTAGCATCAATGTCAGCGACATCAAGACTCAACAAATGGATTCCACTGGGGAAGTTGATAATAGCTACCGGAGCCAGCTTTCCGTCAGTCATACGTAAAATCTGGAGGTGATCTTCCATGGCAACCGCAGTTTCGATTTGTCCGTCGTCATCAAAATCGGCTACTGCAATTCCAACCGGATTGCCATCCAGATTTGGTCCCACCCAGATTCCATCATTCAGTTGCTGATTCTGGGTAATTCCTGGATTTTCCAGGCGTTTGTCCTTTCCGGTCCAACCGATAGTGCCGGTCAAGTTGTCAACCGCCTGATTCAACAGGCTTTTGTTCTTCTGTGGCGTCCCCCCCAGTTGAAAGCTATCCGGTTGATGAATGCCAGTCATGGGAGCGGAGAGTTTCCCTCCGCTGTATGGATAACTTTTTAGCTCAGCTCCAGCAGAATTTGTGATTTTCAGGCTTTTATCGGTCAACGCAAAAATCAGTTCCGGGTTTGTTTGATCTGTATCGCCCAGCCAGTTTAGTTGGGGCAGGGCAAGTTTAAGTTCTTCAGCCAGTTGGATTGCTGGTTGCGTGGACTCAAATCGGGTGGGAGTCTGTTCAAATCGTTTGACCCGATCCCCTTTTTGCGGAGTGATCCCTGTAGACAGAAGTTTTACATAAGAATATCCGGATTTGACTTGGGTCACCTGTAGATAGCCTTTTGCCAGATCAAGAGTACCCAGAACCTTTTTGGTATCAGGCTGAATGATTTTCTCACCTGCCATCAGCAGGGTTAAAATATCCCCTTCGCGAAGATCGGTTGATGCATCCAGATCAACCAGATATTTGTCACCTATAGGCATAATGATTGTGCCACTAATGGGTGCAAAATCATTTATTATCTGTTTTGGTATCTCAGCAAGAGAGGTGAAGGGGAAGCAGAATAAAAGGAACAAACTTAATTTTACAATCAATTTCATCTTCTGACCTGTCTAGTATGTTTGGATTTTTTGGTGGGTATGCCCACGGGGGTGTTTCAATCTGCCATTTAGAACAGCATAATTTCAGGCACGTATTCTAGCTGTTTTGCAGGCAAATAGGAAGGCGGAATTCAAGCTGTGAGAAAACAGACGTTTAAGAGCAGGGTGTCAGGAGGTCGCTTGTCGTCTTAATAGTGAAATCTGCATTGGGCTATAATTATCAGGTCATCTATGATTTTATAAACAAGACGATGTTCAGCGGTGATTCTTCTTGAAAAATATCCAGTAAGGTTTTCCTTAAGCCTTTCCGGTTTGCCAAGCCCATTTGAATCGAACGGGTTTCTTGCGATATCGGCAATCAGTATATTGATTCTTTTTATTTTATTTTTGTCGGTAGTTTGCCAATATTGATAGTCCTTCCATCCATTTTCGGAAAATCCGATAATCATAGATACAATTCTTTTTTTATCAACTGAGCATTATCTATTTCTTCAATGGAATCCAGAAGCCTTTCTCGGTTGTTTTTGGAGGACAGGAGGTACATAGTTTCCTTCATGGAACGATATTCTTCATAAGAAATCAAAATAGCTGACTTGTTATCTTTTGTGGTTATGATGACTTCATCGTAATCATCACAAACTTGATTGATGATCTGGCGTAAATTGTTTCTGGCCTGTGAATATAATATTGCTTGCATGGAAGCCTCCTTTTGACAAGATATTGTCAATTTATCAGGCTAGGGCAAAATTGTCAATCTGGTTCAAATCAGTTCCTTTTTGTAAATCTTTGAGAGCTTATACTCTTTTTTTCGTTTGCTCTGTCGATAATCCTCTCAATCAGTTCTCTTTTGACACTATCAGCAGGCTTGAATTGAGAAATATTTTCTTCAATCTCTTTTTCGTAGCTATCTAATATCGGTTTCATGATGTGGCCCTATATATTTGGTTAAGTTTTCGACTCGGGTACGCTGTTTTAAGGGCGGGGTATCACGAAGCTATTTTTAATCTTTCAGCAATCCATACTTTGATAATAGATTGCCTAGGCACTCCCAGACGTTTTGCTTCCTTGTCCAGTTGGTGAATCATCCATTTTGGAAAATCAACATTGACGCGTTTCTGCTCTTGTTCGGGGCGGCGAGCCTTAGAAAAGTCGAGATGTTCAATTAGGTTTTGATTGTCATCAAATAGTTTATCAAAATCTTCAGCTTTCATAGACTGCTATCTCCTCATCCTTTGATCGTCGAACCGATATAATGCGAATTGTTTCTCCTCGATAAGTAATAATTGCAGACCAATGTTTCCCTGTTAGTTTGCTGATTATTAAATGTATTTATCAACAGTGTTATATATCAGATACTCACAAGGTTATTCCCTCGGAAGTTACAAGCAAAATAAT